>DATAMD010000328.1:0-2028 GCA_036260755.1 Chitinophagaceae bacterium
TTTTTTACAAACTGTGAAGGAATGGTGTAACTATGATCGGGATTGGCATTCCAAACGGTTTTGCAAATCTCATACCCATTAAAATAAAGCGAATAATTCATTTCAGGATGCCCGATATGTAACGTTACTTTTTTTGTGGAAAATGAGTCCGGCAACACAATTTTTTTCCGCATCCACATAATGCCTTCATATTTTCCTATACCGAAATCTTTTATCACTTTTGGCATTTCTACTTTACTCCACGCAGCATCATCATATTCTGTTTGAGAAAATATTTTATCTGAATTGTTTTTGGGATTATAAACAATATTCCAGAAAATATTTTGGTTGATGCTATCCCGGAAAAAATTATTTTCGGTAAGTGTATCATTTGCAATTGCATCATTTTTTGTTATTGGTGATGATAACAATTTTTCTCTGCTTGTCCATGATTGTATTGGCGTACCGCCCCAAGTGCATTGAACAATACCAAGCGGAACATGCTCGTCGTGCTGAATTTTTCTTGCAAAAAAATAAGCAACGGCCGAAACATCTTTCACATTATTTGTATCGCAAATCTTCCAGCCCTTTGTTTTTATATCGGTTTGAGGTGATAATTTTTTATCCTGCTCTACAAAAAGAAAACGAATGTTAGGATAGTTTGCATTTACAATTTCCGCTTTTGCATCTTTTGTTTGCTGCACCTGAAATTCCATATTAGATTGGCCCGATGCAAGCCATACATCGCCAATCAAAATATTTTTTAATTCCAATTTACTTTCGGATTTACCTTTTTCAACAATATTTAAAGTATAAGGGCCGCCGGCTTTTAATTTTGGTAAACGTAAAAACCATTTCCCTTCTCTGTCAGTTTTTGTTGTTGATTCTGCATCTGCAAGTTTTGCAATGATGGTAACATTTGGTTTTGCATTGCCCCAAACAGGAATTAAAATATCTCTTTGCAAAACCATGTTGTTGCTAAACACTTTTGGCAATGAGATTTGCGAAAAGCTAACTGTATAAAAAAAAAGTGACAGGATACAAACTACTTTTGATATTCGTATTTTCATTGTTATATGTTTTTTCTTAATCAATTATTAAAATTCAATTTTTTTGTTCTCTAAAATATTTTTAAAAAGAATTATATTGGGAAATGTTTGCTGCAATTGCCTAACCTTGGCAGCCCATTCATCATAAATATTTGGCGGTACATGCATTACAATAATGTATTTAGGATTTAGTGTTTTTCTTAAAAAATCCAAATCAGTTTTTCCTTCGTTTAATAGTTCATAATAGACAAATGCGATGTCAACAGAATCTTTCCACAATTCACTTTTAGCTATATAATCCTTGAAATTATCCATCTTCGTATCCCCCGAATGAAAAACGCTGATACCATCCATGTTTATATAAAATCCTGCATTAGTCATGTATTCCTCCAAATTGTAACCATCCTGGTAAAAAGACATGTGTTTTAGCCCAAGAACTTTTACGAAAACATTATTTATGGTTTGTGAGATGCTTTTATTTATTTCAGGTGTAATTTCACAGAATTGTTTTTTTAATTTAATAAACCCAAACTGTTCCCCATCAATAAATACCAGAGAAGGTCTCGTTGTAATTAATTTCACAAAAGGATATTTACTGAGATACTCCTTTATTAATTTTGAATCTGAATGATCTTTATGGTAATGAGTTAAAAAACAAAGGTCTATACTATCGAATGGCGCAGTTGCGTTCTGCATTTTTGTAGTAACATCATTTGTCGGATGAGCAAAATAACCATACCCATCAGAAAACAAAGCATCAATTAAAACTTTATGATGAATAGTTTTAAGCATGAATCCTTCATTTGCAATGTATGTTACCTGCATATCTTTTGAATTGGTTTGCGACCAAACAAAAGCTGTACTCAAAATCATCGCCAAAAACAGTCCAAATGTTTTTTTCATTTTAATATTTTGTAATCCATTTAGAAATTAAGTGCATTAAAATTTTTATTTACATTATTTACTGATTATTTAAAAGTGCATGCATCTTCAACCATTT
>DATAMD010000028.1:0-2475 GCA_036260755.1 Chitinophagaceae bacterium
GCTTTTGAATATCAGGACACATCGAAATCTTACATAGGTTTCCGTTGCGTAATTGATCTTGCTCCGAAAATGAAAAAAGGGAAATAGCAGCAATTTTTAAAATCAGTTATTCTTAATTATTACAATGAGACTTTTGTAAAATAATTTTTCTCACTAATATATCTAATAAAAACAAAAAAACTAAAACTTGGTAAAATGGCAGCAAAAATTCCACCTACAGTTAGCAAATGGTTTGATGTTGGCGTTTCTATTGGTGCAGCCGTAGTTATTTATGGAGCACTACAGAAATTATTACATACTGAATATGCAGATAAAATGCTTATTGTGGGATTAACAACTGAAGCATGTATCTTTTTAGGTTATGGTTTATTGTATATCTTTTTCCCTTATATGGATGATCATGAAGTACATATTCCCGGCCAGCAAAAAGTAGAAACCTCACCATTGGTTGCTTTAAACGATATGTTCAGAGAAGCCGGATTAAGTCAGGAGCAATTAACAAAATTAAGCGGTAGCTTCGAAAAGCTTAGTACGACTGTATCTCAGTTGAGTGAGATTACAGATGTTGTAAAAGCAACAAGCGATTTTTCTGCAAAAACAAAAGAAGCATCTGCAGCTTTAAATTCTGTTACCGGAGCTGTTAATATTGCTACAACTTCTTTGGCCGGATTTAATGCAGCATCAGAAAACACAAAACAATTTCATTCACAAGTTCAGATATTGACCAAAAATTTATCTTCTTTAAATACTATTTACGAACTCGAATTACAGGAAAGCAATAATCATTTAAAATCATTAAATCAGTTTTACGGCAAGTTAGCACAAGCTTCATCAGCAATGAACAGCAGTGCCGATGATGCAATGAAAGCAAAAGAACAAATTTCGGAATTAGCCACAAATCTCAGCAAGCTAAATCAGGTGTATGGCAATATGCTTACTGCTATGCATGGAGGCAGATAATTTTTTTGGAGAATGATTAAAATTTATAATTCACAATACTAATTGTAAATAGAAATGTCGCTACCTAAAGAGCCACGGCAAAAAATGATTAATATTATGTATTTGGTGCTGACAGCCATGTTAGCATTGAATGTATCTTCAGAAATATTAAATGCATTTAAAACGGTTAATAAAAGTTTAGATAATGCAAATGGGATTATTGAAAACAAGAACCAAACGATATTTGTTTCTTTCGAAAAAATGATTGAAGACCCGAGAACAAAAGATAAAGCTTTAATTTATAAACCCGAAGCCGATAAAGTAAAACGATTGGCTGATGATGTTTATAATTATATTGATGCTTTAAAAACAGAGTTAAAAAAAGAAGCAGGCTTAAAAATTGAAAATGGGGAAGAAAAATTTGCCGAAGAAAATTTAGAAGCTTCAACAAGGTTATTCGATACCAAAGGAAAAGGCTCGGAATTATTAAAAAAACTAACTGAATTTAAAACAAATGTTTTAGGTGTTGATACTGCAATAAATGCTCAATTTAAAAATGCGCTTCCATTAGATTTAGCTATTCCGAAATCTAAATCGGGTAATTCTAAAATGACGTGGACCACCGCTTATTTTCACATGACACCTACCGTTGCTGCATTAACAATTTTGAGCAAATTTCAAAACGATGTAAAAAACAGTGAAGCATCTATTGTTGATTTTTTACACAGTAAAGTTGGTGAAGTAAAAGTACAGTACGATCAATTTGCGGCCATAGCATCGGCCGATAAAGCGTACGCAATGGAAGGCGACGAAATTCATATAACTGCCGGAGTTGGTTCATTCAGCGCAGCTGCAAAACCTACTATTACAATTAATGGATCATATCAAAACTTACAGCCCGATGGCACTGTTGTGTATGCAACAAAAGCTACCGGTGTTGGAGAACATACAGTAACAGTTAATATTGAACTTACAAAACCCGATGGAACAAAATATTCTGTTCCTAAAATTGTAAAATATACAGTGGGATTACCAAGCGGCGCTTCTATCTTTTTAGAAAAAATGAATGTGGCTTATATCGGTGTTGATAATCCAATCACAATTTCGGGTGGTAGTGTAGGTAGCGAAAAAGTGAATGTAAGTTTTACCGGTGGAGGCGATGTAAAAAATTTAGGCGGTGGAAAATATATTATCAATCCTACAACAACAGGCGAACAAAAATTAATTGTTGATGCTGCGGGTAAAAAATTTCCATTCCCTATCAGATGTAAATATTTACCCAATCCTGTGGCTGTTGTTTCTGAAAAACAAGGTGGGGCCATATCTGCTGCTGAATTTAAAGCACAAGGCGGTTTAATTGCAAAATTAGTGGAATCTGATTTTGATGCCCGTTTTCAGGTGATCAGCTACAGATTAGGTGCTTATGGCGGATCAGTTTCCTCGCCGCTTGATTACGTGAATAACGGACCGAGATGGACCGGCGATGCTGCAAGCTTGGTAGGCCGTGCTTCACCCGGAACCAAAATATACTTTGAT
>DATAMD010000413.1:0-1809 GCA_036260755.1 Chitinophagaceae bacterium
ACGTATTCGGAGTACATATTAACGGAGCAATGCAGGAGTATGTAACTGTGCCGTCTTATTCATTAATAAAAAGCAATGGATTAAGTTTTGATGAGTTGGCTCTGGTAGAGCCTTTGGCTATTGGGGCACACGGCGTAAGAAGGGCAGGTGTTAGCAATGGTGAATATGTTTTGGTGGTGGGAGCAGGACCAATAGGATTAGGAACAATGGAGTTTGCAAGAATTGCAGGTGCTAAAGTAATTGCAATGGATATTAATGAAAGAAGATTGCAGTTTTGCAAAGAAGAATTACAGGTAACCGATACTGTTAATCCTTCAGCAGAAAATGCAGTTGAAAAACTTAAACAAATTACAAACGGCGATATGCCAACGGTTGTAATAGATGCAACAGGAAGTTTAAAAGCCATTAACAATGCATTTCAGTTTTTAGCACATGGCGGAAGATATGTATTGGTAGGATTGCAAAAAGGGGATATTGTTTTTAGTCATCCTGAATTTCATAAAAGAGAAAGTACATTGATGAGCAGCCGCAATGCAACAAAAGAAGATTTTGAACATGTTATCGGCAGTATGAAACAAGGGTTGGTTAAGCCAACAACATACATTACACATACTGTTTTATTTAATGAAGTGAAAGATAATTTTGCTTCCTGGCTAAACCCCGAAAACGGAGTGATTAAAGCAATGGTTAAAATGTAAGCAACAAACTGCCAATCATACATTGTAATACTTTTTAAAAATGAGCATGTTATATAAATTTTTTTGCCACAAAGGGCACAAAGAATACACAAAGGATTATGGAGAAGTTTAAGGCACAAAGGAAAATCCTTCGGATTTTTTAAGGAGAAGGGAAGATTGAAGTTGGGTACATGTTATTTTCAAAGAGCTTGTTTGCAGCTCAAAAATTGGGAATTCAAAGATGACATCAAGTGTATGTTCGGGATGTCTTGCTTAGCTTGTCGAAGTATTGATTTCCGAAGATGCCTGCTTTTTTTTAAAAGATATTTTATTAAACACCCTATTTCAATTCAACCCACTCGCTGATATTATTATTCAGATCAATTGAAGAAATAAAAATCCTGTCGCTTTTTGCGGCAATGGTTTTAGTTCTGTCGAAATTAATTTTTGTATCTGCCACTAAAACTTTAATCAGCGTAGCATATTCTTTTTTCTCGCTGATATTTGGCGGTAATACAAAAACCGCAAAGCCTTTTATTTTTTCTTTTCCTGAATAAATTATCTGAAACGAATTATTTTTTAATTTTTCAATGGTTGGTTTTGCCGGAGGGGTGCTATCAATCCATTTCATCGGCGGTACCAATGCCGGTAATGCATAATAATCTAAACGTAAACTATCGGCCCATCCGTTTATATTTTTTTCGAGATCGATACTGCTGAAATACGCACTGCCTTCTGTGGTTGAATAATTGCGCAGGTTTTTTATCTGATCGGGCAATTCGTTTTTATTTCTCCATGCGGTACTGGTTCCTGCTCGGTAAATGGCATGGCCGATATATAATTGTTTGCCATAAACATGCTGGTTCCACCAATCCAATAAAGTATCGTAATCGCATAATTTATGTTTGCGTTCCCAATACAATTGCGGTACAACATAATCTATCCAGCCTTTTTGCAGCCACAATAAAATATCGGCATAGAGATCGTCGTAATTGGTTTGGCCTGCTCTGGTGTTGCTTCCTATCGGGTCTTTATCAATATTGCGCCAAACACCAAATGGGCTGATGCCAAATTTTACTCTTGGATTATTTGCACGTATTGTTTCGTACAATAATTTAATGATGCTGTCGCA
>DATAMD010000414.1:0-7861 GCA_036260755.1 Chitinophagaceae bacterium
GAAACGAACCGTTCAGCCATTCGTGTTCAACGGTAACATGTATTTTTTTCTTCGACCGAAAGATTTAATAAAACCAGCACCGCATCGTTTTCTTTTTTTCTGATGAAAGCCATCAACCCATTGTTATCTGTTGGAAGAATAAATGTTTCGCCATTTGCAATGGCTTTATTTTTACGAAGGCTTAGTAATGTTTTATAAAAATTGTGCAATGCAATATTTGCCGTCCACTCAATCAAATCTTTATCGAAAAATTTCAATCGCTTGTAATTAGGCAGTTCTTGCCCGCTGTAAATTAAGGGCAACCCGTTCCACGTAGAAGTGAATACAGCAAAGGGTTTGGCGGCATCACCATATTTTTCGTATTCGGTTCCGTTCCAGCTATTTTCATCATGATTGGAAGTAAAAAATAATTTTTGCGCACCTTGCGGATATTGCGAATAATCGTGCAAAACATTTCTTACATCATTCAGTGAAGCATTTCCTTTTACAAATTTTTCTGTGGCGTGCATCCATGCCCAGGCATAAGTAACATCAAACACATCGTGATATTGCACCACTTCGCATTCGGCTAACCAAAATAATTTTTTTATTTCTTCACAGGCTGTTCTTGCATCTGTCCAAAAATCGAGCGGTACCAGGTGTGCCATGTCGCAACGAAATCCATCAATATCACATTCAGTAATCCAATACTTCATAGCATCAATCATTGCCAAACGCATTTCTTTCACATCATAATTCAAATCAATCACATCATGCCAGCCATTTTCTTCTGTAAAATTTCCTGCAGCATCTTTCATATACCAATCGGGATGTTCTTTTGTCCAGTGATGATCCCATCCGGTATGATTGGCAACCCAATCAATAATAATTTTTAAACCCAACCGATGTGCTTCTCTCATCAACGATTTAAAATCATCTAATGTTCCGTATTCAGGATTGATTTCTGTGTAACTGCTGCATGCATAATAACTGCCCAATGCTCCCTGCCTGATTTCATAACTGATAGGCATAACAGGCATCAGCCATAAAATTTCAACACCCATATCTTTCAATCTGGGCATGTGTTTCGCAAAGGCAACAAATGTTCCTTCGGATGTATATTGCCTGATATTTACTTCATAAATATTAGAATTTTTTGCCCAGTCGGTTGTTGAAAAATGTGTTGCCATAATTGCCTGCACTTTACAACAAAGAAAAGACTTATTTTGTAGCCACTGATGAATGAAATAAAATTAGAACGGAGAATTAGTTTATTGCAGGCAACTGCCATTAATATGACCGACATGGTGGGCATCGGCCCGTTTGTTGTGTTGAGTATTGTTGTACAAACAATGAATGGCCCATGGTTTTTATATGCATGGATTGCCGGTGCAGTTTTATCTGTTATCGATGCAAATGTTTGGAGCCAGTTAGGTTCGGCATATCCGTTGGCCGGTGGCAGTTATAATTTTTTAAAAGCGGGTTTCGGCGAAAAATACGGCAAGCTGATGAGCTTTTTATTTGTGTGGCAAACAATGATACAAGCCCCGCTGGTTATAGCTTCTGCGGCAATTGGCTTTGCGCAGTATGCCGGATACTTAATTCATCTCGATACATTTTCTACCAAAGTTGTTAGCGGCACTGTTGTGTTATTAATTGTTTTATTGCTGTACCGAAAAATAGAAACTATCGGAAAAATTTCGGTGTTTTTATGGAGCGGTGTTTTAATTACCATGGCATGGATTATCGGAGGCGGATTATGGCATGGAAATTTTTTATCTCCCATAAAAAATATTAATCAGGGATTAGAATTAAATTATGCATTTGCCGCTGCCATTGGTTTTGCAAGTGTAAAAACGGTGTACAGTTATTTGGGGTATTATAATGTTTGCCATCTCGGCGGCGAAATAATTAATCCGCAAAAAAATATTCCGCGAAGCATGTTTATTTCTATTGCCGGTATTGCCGTTTTGTATTTGTTGATGAATGTTAGTGTGGCTTCGGTTTTACCGTTGCAACAAATTCAGCAAAGTAAATTTGTAGTAAGCGAATTTGTGCAAACCCTTTCCGGATCTGCATTTGCCAACATTGCAACTATTTTAATTTTATGGGTTGCCTTTGCTTCGGTGTTTTCGGCAACGCTGGGTTACAGTCGCATTCCTTATGCTGCTGCAAACGATGGTGCATTTTTTAAAGTGTTTGCAAAACTGCATCCTACTAAACATTTTCCGCATATTTCTTTATTGGTATTGGGCGGCGTTGCATTTATTTTTAGTTTATTATTTAAGTTGAAAGATGTGATCGATGCCATTTTAGCGATGCGCATTTTAGTTCAATTCATCGGGCAGGCAGTTGGATTAATTTTACTCACCAAGCAAAAAGGATTAAAACATTTTCCGTGGAAAATGCCGCTCTATCCTTTGCCCGCCATACTTGCCATTTTAATTTGGGCTTTTATTTTTTTCTCTACCGGAAAAAATATGATGCTCGGCGGATTAGTTGTAACCTCGTTAGGAATTATTGCATTCATGATTAAATCGAAACGAAATAATCAATGGCCGTTTTAATTACACGAATTTTTGCGAATTACACGAATTTTTGCGAATTACACGAATTATATTTTTTATTGAGCAAACTTTTGTAGTGCTATGATGCTGTTGTTGCGTCGCACTCTTGTACGTTCTGAGCTGCAGGCAGCGAGCCACGAGCTTCGAGCAAATGCTCATGGCATTCTTCAGTTGAAGTGTGCGACGCAACCGATGATGAGTAATGATATGCAGTTGGTAACATAAAAAAAATCCGCGAACATCTGTTGTATCTGTGTTATCTGTGTTCCATTACTTAAAATCAAAAAGTGTAGCAGTAAAAACAGCGCGTTCGCGTTTTTTAAAAATCACATCCCAGTTACCTTTATAACGTAAAACTTTTGGCACCATCAAATCCCCGATGCGCATCATTTCTACTTCCATGCTTACATCGAAACTGTAAAAACCGGTTTTATAAGTAAGCGAATAATTGCGTGCCAATACTTCCAAAGTTTTTATATCGAACCAGGTAGTCATATCATCAATAACAATATCATCGCGTTTAAATAAACCGAGATCATCTTTTGGGGTAATCGAAAACTGATAACAAATTTTTCCCTGAAATTCTACAATATCTAATTTATAATCATAAATTTTTCTGGCACGGTCATCATACAAATCCAATTTATTACCGATGAAAGGAATGCCGGGGATTTTTTTACCCGGATTAAAGAACAGCATTTTTAATTGCTCTTTATATTTTTCCAATCCTTTCTTGTTGCTAACCGTAAGGTTTCTTCCTTTCACAATATTATTTTCGCCGCAAACTTTTCCGGTGGTAAAAAATAAGCCGGCATATAATTCGGGTGTTAAATAATTATAGTTGCCTTTCGAATCAAAAAAATCGCCGGTAACTTTTTGTTCCAGCACATCCATGGTGCGGCAATTATCGCTGCGGTTTTGTTTTGTTTTGCTGAACAGAGAAGCTTTTACAGCAGCATTTTTATCCAGCATTTTAATATCGTTGTACGAAGAAAAATTAAGTATGCGCAGGTTACGGAAGGCTTTATAAAAAGTGGTATCGTCTTTAATCTGTTGCAGTAATTTTTTATAATCGAAATTATTTCGCACCCAAACATCGGGCAGTGTAACTTTTTTATTGTCGATAAAAACAGTGGTATCGTTTTTTTTATCGGTATTTATTTTTTGCTGCGCAAAATTAATTTGAACAAGAAAAATGAAAAAGGATATCAGAAAGAGTTTGTTCATTTAGGGAACACCATTTTATAATCAACTTTTATTTTGCCTTTATGGATATCATTTAATTTACTCTGCAATAATTTTTTCCTGAGAGGTTTTAAATAATCGATAAATAATTTGCCTTCGATATGGTCGTATTCGTGCTGAATAATTCTTGCGCTGATGCCGTTAAAAATTTCGGTATGTTTTACAAATGTTTCATCATAATATTCTATCACAATTTCTTCGGGCCGATAAACATCTTCACGGATTTTTGGAATGCTTAAACAACCTTCGTTGTATGCCCATTCATCGCCATTCAATTCCTGAATATGGGCATTGATAAAAACTTTTTTTACACCGAGCTCATCAGAATATTTTCCTTTCTCGTCATCTTCTAAATTGTCGAATATCTGCGTACTGTCCATCACAAACAAACGAATATTTTTATTCACCTGCGGAGCAGCCAAACCCACGCCATTACTGGCATACATGGTTTCCCACATATCCTCGATAAGTTTATCGAGATGAGGATAATCTGCCTGAATTTCGTGTGCCGTTTTTCTTAAAATCTGTGCTCCGTATGCAACAATTGGTAAAATCATTAACGCTATTTTTTTTGACCGAATGGCGCAAAAATAGCTCAATTACAACAATCAGCAAATCATAAATCAGGCAAGGCTTTGCAGGTATTCCTGCAGCATGATGGTGGCGGCTATCTGATCGATATTTCCTTTTACCTGCCGGGCCTTCTTTTTCATGCCCATTTCTACCATGGCTCTCGATGCCATTTTGGAAGTATATCTTTCATCAACGGTTTGAACGGGAATAGTTGGAAATTCTTTTTTTAATTTGATGATTGCCTGCTTAACCAATGGTGTGGCGTGTGTTGCCGTATCATCTAAATTTAATGGCTCACCAATTAAAATCAATTCAACCTGTTCCTGCAAAAAATATTTTTTTAAGAATGGAATTAATTCTTTTGTCTCGATAGTTGTTAATGCAGTGGCAATAATTTTTAATGGATCGGTTACTGCCAATCCGGTTCGTTTCCCGCCGTAGTCGATACAAATAATTCGAGGCATTTTGGGTTCATTGGTGATAGATGATAGCTCATGGTTAGATGCCATCCCTAAATTTTGTTATCATTTTGCAAAGTATTTCATACTCGCCATATTGTTTCTTAAAAATATTTTCGTCAATATAATTTCTTGCTTTTGCTAAAAATAAACAGGAAACAACTTCAATTGCTGATCGTAACGCCATATTTAAAAATCTTTTAAACTCGGGTTTTGTTTGCCCTGTACTTCCTTCTGCAATATTTAAAACTACTGAATCGGCTGCTCTTTTAATTTGTGATGAGAGATTAAATAATTCTTTTTTCGGGAAATTATCCGAAAGCACATCTATTTCATTTGATAATTGAAAAGCGTTTTGCCATATTCTCAATTCTTCAAACCGAAAAGCCATGAGAGTATATTTGAGTGATGAACGATATTCAAATCTATGGTAAAAATAAAAAATATTAAAATTTAAATTTGTTTCCATCTCCTGAACTATGACCTATGAACCATCACCTATGAACCATCATCCAACAAAAAGATCCGCAATCACAAACACTGCAAAAACAACACTGGCAATTCCATTTGCCGTCATGAATGCAATATTTACTTTACTAAGGTCGTTTGGTTTAACGATGGAATGCTGATAAATAAGCATTCCAACAAAAACTAAAATCCCGATCCAATAGATCCAATGAAAATTTCCGTACACACCTGCCGCAATAACACAAGCTGCACTTAACAAATGAAATAACTCCGAAACCCGCAGTGCTTTTGATTTTCCCACGGTTGAAGGAATAGAATATAATTGTTGCGATTGATCGAAATCAATATCCTGCAACGCATAAATTATATCGAAACCGCTTACCCAAAACACAACCGAAAAAGAAAATAAAATGGGCAATACTGCAAACACACCGGTTACTGCCAAATATGCGCCGATGGGTGCTAACGATAAACCAATGCCCAAAACCAAATGACAAAAAAAAGTAAACCGTTTGGTATAACTGTAAAATAAAATAACAAACAATGCAACAGGTGACAAATAAAAACAAATTTTGTTGATGAAGAAAGTTGACAGAACAAAGATGATTGATGACAGAATCACAAATCTTAATGCGCTGTTAGCAGAAATAATTCCTTTGGGTATTTCACGGATGGCGGTACGCGGATTTTTTTCATCGAAACTTCTGTCCAAATATCTGTTGAAAGCCATGGCAGCACTGCGTGCCGTAACCATGCAAATAATAACAAGAATTAATTTGAATATTGAATATTGAATATTGAATGTTGAATGTTGCATTCCCAAAAAAAATCCAATCAATGCAAAAGGCATTGCAAAAATTGTATGCGAAAATTTTACTAACGATAAATAATTTTTTACTTTGTTCATCTTTTTAATCAATTAAATCTTTCCAAATCTTTGTTCCGACAATTTCCACAACACAATTCCTGCTGCAACAGAAATATTTAAAGAATGTTTCATGCCCAGTTGCGGAATTTCTATGCAGCCATCACAATATTTTAATAAAGCAGCATCAACACCTTCTACTTCGTTGCCAAAAATAACGGCAATCGGTTGATGTTGTTCGGGAAATTTTTCTAACGAAATACTGCCTTCAGTTTGTTCAACAGCAAAAATTTTATAGCCTCTGTTTTTTAGTTCAACAACAGCTTCTTCGGTTGTTGAAAAGTGAAGCCAGTCAACGGTTTCAGTAGCACCCAATGCCGTTTTATGAATATCGCGGTGCGGTGGTTGCGGCGTATAACCGCATAAACAAATAGCTTCGATTAAAAATGCATCTGATGTGCGAAAAACGCTGCCCACATTGTGCATGCTGCGGATATTATCGAGCACCACAATAATTTTATTTTTATCAGCCTGTTTAAATTCTTGCACTGATTTTCGCCCCAATTCATCCATTGATAATTTTCGCATAGCGCAAAAATACAGGCAATAGTTTATTTGAATAAAATATTTGCAGAGGATGGGAACGCTGATAATACGGATGATGCTGGGTAACGCGTTTTTTTATTTTACAAGCTGTATAACTTTACTCATCGCCTGTTGCGTCGCACACTTCAACTGAGTAAAGCTATTAGCTAATAGCCAATAGCTGATAGCTTTTCTTTTGTACAAGTGTGCGACGCAACCGCAGCCTCACAGCAATACACAAGTTGGTAACAAAATAAAAAATATTGTAACCAATTTTACGAAGGGTTTATATTTGTTGCCCATGTCGAAATCTATTTCCGATACACCTTTGATGCAACAGCACAGGGCTATTAAACAAAAATATCCCGATGCTATTTTATTGTTTCGTGTAGGCGATTTTTACGAAACATTTGGTGAAGATGCCATTAAAGCATCGGCGGTATTGGGCATTACCTTAACCAAGCGAAACAGCGGCGCAGCTTCATCTTTAGAGCTTGCAGGGTTTCCGCATCATGCGCTGGATACTTACTTGCATAAGTTGGTAAAAGCAGGTTACCGTGTTGCGATTTGTGATCAATTAGAAGATCCAAAACAGGCAAAAGGAATTGTAAAACGCGGCGTAACAGAATTAGTAACGCCGGGCATTGCCACCAACGATAAATTATTAGAACATAACAGCAATAATTTTTTAGCCGCTGTACATTTTAACGAAGAAAATATCGGCGTTGCATTTTTAGATATTACAACCGGCGAATTTTTTGTTGCCGAAGGCGATGTTGAATACATTGATAAATTATTACAGAGTTTAAAACCCGCCGAAGTTATTTTTCAGCGCAGCTATCAAAAACATTTTAAAGAAATATTCGGAACAAAATTTTATACCTACACTTTAGAGAGCTGGATTTTTGAAGAAGCATTTGCCACCGAAACTTTATTAAAACATTTTCAAACCATTTCGTTAAAAGGTTATGGTGTTGAAAATTTGCATCACGGCATTATTGCTGCCGGCGCAGTGTTATATTATTTGAAAGAAACAGAGCACCCGAACCTGCAACACATCACTGCCGTTCAAAGAATTGAAAGAGATGATTTTTTGTGGATGGATCGTTTTACTATTCGCA
>DATAMD010000419.1:0-5195 GCA_036260755.1 Chitinophagaceae bacterium
GTGTATGATGACTTTAATAATCTCTGTTTGGTCATTCAGCCAAAGGGCGTGGATTGGCTAACACTTAACAGCTGGAATTTTTCTTTAACAGACGGGAGTACTATCCTGTCGGAATTGTGTTTTCAATATGCTTACGATGCAAGGCACAGAATGATTATTAAAAAAGTGCCGGGAGCAGACCCTGTGTATATGGTGTATGATTTACGGGACAGATTAGCTTATACACAGGATGGTAATATGCGGGTAAAGGGCTGGTGGCTTGCTACCTTATATGACGGAATGAACCGCCCTGTACAAACAGCAATGATGACAGGCTATACAGGCACAATGAGCAGTCTTCAGAACTATCTTAACGGGCTGCCCGACGGGCTGACAATTGTAACTTACAGTACCAATTACGGAAATAATACATTAGCTATAAACCAGTATTCTGTTCCTCCTGCACCAGCTAATTTAATCGGGTTGACTTATACTTTTTATGATGATTACACTAATACCACAAAAACCTATGATGCTTCTAACAACAGTAAATTAGATATCGGGAATAATGTATATGGTGAAAATATCCCTGCAGGCAACAGTACGGCAGTTAGAGGATTGACTACCGGTACCAAAATAAGGGTAATAGAAAATGCTAATGATTTAACACAGGGAACATGGCTTGAAACCGTTAGCTTTTATGATGATAAAGGAAGGGCCATACAGGTACAAAGCAATAATTATAAAGGAGGGCTTGATGAAATAACCACCAGATATGATTTTACGGGAAAATCAATATGCAGTTATATTGTTCATAATAATCCAGTGGGCGGGCAAAGCAATTTGAGGGTGAAGACCAATTTTGATTACGATTATGCAGGAAGGTTGTTACAGGTAAGAAAACAGATCAACGACAATGCCGCTACTAACAAAACGATTGCAGTTAATACCTATGATGATCTGGGCCAATTACAAACAAAGGTATTGGGTACTAACCTGGAAACTATTAATTATAATTATACCATCAGGGGATGGCTTTCTGCTATCAACAAAGATTATCTGACCAATACCAACAGTCATCATTTTGCTATGGAACTGGGCTACGATCAGGCTACGGCGGCAGTAGGTTACACATCATATACCAACCCGCAGTTTAACGGTAATATCAGCGGTATTTTATGGAAAAGCGGCGGTGATAATGTAGTTCGCAAATACGATTTTACTTACGATAATGCCAATAGACTGATGTCAGCAGATTTTAATCAGGATAATGCCGCAGGCAGTGCTTTAGATAAATCTGCAGGAATAGATTTCAGTGTAAGCGGACTTGGTTATGATGACAATGGCAATATCCAGAACATGAACCAGATGGGTTTTAAAGTAGGCGGTTCGGTACCAATAGATCAAATGAATTACTATTACATGCGCTACAGCAATAAGCTGTCAATGGTAACAGATGCTGTGAATGACCCTGCCAGTGTGTTGGGAGATTTTCATTATACAGGAAGCAAAACAGCCCCTGCCCCCAATACAACACCCGCCATACCCGACTACCTTTTTGATACAAACGGTAATATGGTACAGGATAATAATAAATCTATCAGTACCATTTTATACAATTACCTCAATTTACCTTATCAGATAACAGTTCAGAATAAGGGAACGATAACTTATATCTACAATGCCACAGGTAATAAATTAGAAAAAAGAACGGTGGAAACGGCTATAAATAAAACAACCAAAACAAGTTATTTGGGAAGTTTTGTTTATCAGAACGACTCATTGCAATTTTTCGAACACGAAGAAGGAAGGGTAAGGTATTTAGCAACTGCTGCAACAGCTTTTGTTTTTGATTATTTTGTTAAAGACCATTTAGGCAG
This sequence comes from Chitinophagaceae bacterium, assembly GCA_036260755.1. Lineage (GTDB taxonomy): Bacteria > Bacteroidota > Bacteroidia > Chitinophagales > Chitinophagaceae > CAIQDX01. Next base: position 1,860 of record DATAMD010000419.1, read on the forward strand.
CACAAGGGTAACGCTTACAGACGAACAACAACAAGATACTTATCCGGCAGCCACTTTAGAAGACGGTGCTGTAGCAACAGAGCAAAGCTATTACACCATCAATACCGGAGCAATAGTTCCCAATCCGTCTTTCCTGCCGGGCACTTACCAGAACAATAACGGTAACCCGCCATATAATACTAATCCTAACAGTATTACTACCGCCACCAGTGCAAAAATGTATAGACTAAATGGTTATAACGGCGATAAAACGGGGCTGAATATCACATTAAAAGTAATGGCCGGTGATGTTGTAAACATATTAGGCAAAAGTCTTTGGCATAGCAGCAGCACGCTAAGCAACAGTTACCCTGTATCGAGTGTAATAAGTAATTTATTAAATGCATTTGGCGGAAGTAATGCTGTATCCACAGCAACAAAAAATGCAGTAAACGGAACCGTATTAAATGCTGCCGCACCTACAACAGGAAGCCTTACAAGCTGGGTAAGCAACAATGTGCCTGTACCGGCAAATAAACCTAAAGCATATATTAACTGGATATTATTTGATGAACAGTTTAAAGTAGTAACAGGCGGAAGCGGTTTTGATGCCATTAACGATAACCCCGATGTGTTAAAAACGCATACAATATCTGCATCGGTAATAAAAAATGGATACCTTGTTGTATATTGCAGTAACGAATCCAATCAGGATGTGTTCTTTGATAATTTACAGGTAATACAAACAAGAGGACCGGTTTTAAGCGAAGATCATTACTATCCGTTTGGCCTCACCATGAGTGGAATCTCCTCGAAAGTAGCAGGAAAACTAGAAAACAAGTTTAAGTACAATGGAAAGGAACAACAACGTCAAGAATTTTCAGACGGCAGTGGATTAGAATGGTATGATTTACATGATCGAAATTACGATCCGCAAATAGGAAGGTTTTATAGCATAGATCCAAAAGTGGAAGAGTTCCCAGAATGGAGCCCTTTCGTGTATGCTTTTGATAACCCAATTAGATTTGTAGATATAGATGGTAATGCTCCAATTGATGCGACAAAGGAGAAATTTTACAGAACATTTGCGATGCCATTAATTAATTATCTATCTATGCATAGTGATGCAAACAAATTTAAAGCACTATACCTTGTTGCACAAAAACGACAAGAATCTTCAATGCGATTGGATTATCATGGGAACATATTCAACATGAAAGGTGTTGGAGACGCAGGATATGATGAATACTCAGCACAAGAGTTTGATAAAAACGGAAAAAGTTACATGGAAAAGGCAAAGTATGCGAAGTTTTCCAGTAATGAGAAAGCAGTTGAAGCATATCTAAAATTGATGAATAATGGTAATAAGGGATATGCTGAAGTATATGAGGCATTAACAAATGACAATAAAACGATTGATGATTTTGTTGGGGGATTGAAAAAGGGTGGATATGCTACTGATCCAAATTATGGCACTGCGATAAAAGGAATTTTAAAAGGTGTTATAAATGACTTTAAGCAGATGTTTACTTCTGACATTGAGAAGAATAATTCAGAAATTACTAGTATTAAATCTGAAACATCAAAAAATGCATCTAAACTGACTGGAAGTCTATTGGCTGCTTATGAGTCTCTTCAAAAATCTAGAATCGAAGCCTTAGAAAATAAGAACAAAGAACTGAACAATAATCTAAAACAATTAAATCAATTAAGATGACCTTTAAACAAAAAACGCTACTGATGATATGCTTAATGGTAGTCTTATTCGGCATATCCTGTAAATCAAATTCAACAGATAAAGCACGAAATGATTCTGCAATGCTAACTACTAAAGATACCAATAATACTACAATTAATGAGAATATTTCAAATATTGAAAAAGAGGATACTTTATATTCCCTAATCGGAACAATTGATGAAGTTAAAAAACTAATTAAGAAGACAAATAGTAAATCTTCTAATCAAAAAGTAAGCATTATAATAAGTAAAAAGCCTGATAGTGGATTTGCATATTATTGGATGCAAGTTGGAATAGATGATGCGACAAGATTCCAACCAGTATATAATTTTTATATTGATCCTAAGAGTTATGCGATGCATTATTATGACACTGCAAATGATTCCATAATCACATTAGTTCAGTGGAGAAAATTGAGAGGTTGGTAACTTTCGCCGTTGTTGGTGTTTCTCTTCATAAAGTTAAATAAAAAACGCAGCCCCTGCCGGTGTTTTCAGGCTGACCGAGAATTAATTTTCAAAAAAAAGAAAATAATGTTTCTACGTTTTCTTAAAGAAAAAATAGTACTATCTCATAAACTGTGTAAGTGAATAAAGTTGAAGGGTGCACCCTTCAACTTTATTCACTTTTTTTATAATTTTAAAACCACAGTTTAACAATGGAAGACGAACAACAACTTACGGAAGCTTTTTTAAAGCAACTAAAAACCGGCGAACAGCTCAATAGCTTTTTAGCCCAACTACAAAAGCGAGGTATTGAAAAAATTTTAGAAGGAGAACTTGATGCTCATTTAGGATATGATAAGCATCAAAAAAACAGTTCTTCCAATGCCCGCAATGGGGTATCGACCAAACAGGTAAAAACATCTTTTGGAGAAACGACCATTGAGGTTCCCCGTGATAGAGATGCTTCATTTAATCCCATGCTTCTTCCTAAAAGGCAAAGCATGGCCGATGGATTAGAAAATGTTATTGTATCGCTTTATGCCAAAGGAATGAGTGTAAGCGATATTGAAGAACAACTAAAAGAAGTATATAATTTTGAGCTATCCACTTCCACCATATCTCGTATTACAGAAACGGTTGCCAATGATATTATTGCCTGGCAAAACAGGCCATTAGATACCGTTTATTTAATCGTGTGGATGGATGGTATTGTATTTAAGGTAAGAGAGAATAGTAAAGTTATCAATAAAACCATTTATCTCGCTGTAGGACTCAATAGGGACGGCAAAAAGGAAGTATTAGGCATGTGGTTAGGCAAGAATGAAAGTGCCAGTTTTTGGCTTGGTGTATTAACCGATTTAAAAGCAAGAGGTGTAGAAGATATTTTAATCACTGCTACTGATAATCTCAATGGTTTTACACAAACTATTAAAAATGTTTTTCCCGAGTCACAAACACAAATATGTGTAGTGCATCAAATCCGAAACGCATCTCGATATGTTGTATGGAAGGATAAAAAAGAATTTGCAAAAGACATGAAACTCATTTATGAGGCACCTACCAAACAGGCAGCCAAAGCAGCATTAGAACAATTTGCATCTCAGTGGAATCACAAATATCCTTATGCAATTAAATCGTGGGATGATAACTGGGATGAGCTTACTGTATTTTTTG
>DATAMD010000421.1:0-4430 GCA_036260755.1 Chitinophagaceae bacterium
AGAAATATTGCCAAACAATTTGGCTGCAATTTATATTTATCGCGATTGGCCGAACATGGCATCGATACCGTTGATGCCCTAATTAATTTTACGCCCGATAAATTATGGGAATCTGCAAAAGAAGCTTATGCCATCGGCAAACAATTAGGCAATAAAGTAATATTGATGGGCACTTCAACAGGCGGCACTTTGGCGTTGCAATTGGCCGCTGCTTATCCTGATGTTGACGCACTTATTTTATTATCTCCCAACATCGCCATCAACGATCCCAACGCATGGTTATTAAATAATCCATGGGGATTGCAAATTGCAAGACTGGTAAAACATTCAAAATTTAATACCATCCCTTTCACCAATCCGAAATACAAATTATACTGGAACGATCAATACAGATTGGAAGCAACTGCACAATTAGAAGAATTATTAGAAACAACAATGAACCAAAAAACTTTTGCCGAAATAAAACAACCGGTGCTGACATTATATTATTACCGTGATGAAAAAAATCAGGATAAGGTTGTAAAAGTTTCGGCAATGAAAGAAATGTTTTCGCAATTGGCAACACCGTCCGATAAAAAGAAAATGATTGCTATCCCTAATGCCAACAATCATGTGCTGGGTTCTTCCATTGTTTCTAAAGATATCATCACCCCGCAAAATGAAATAGCTTCTTTCTTAACTTCAATCATGCATTTAAAACTAATAAAATAGTTTAGTACATTCACAAAACTAAATTCTCTTATCTTCACTTTTAAATAAAACGATTGATATGCCCCGCAGTAAAATTGCAGGTATCGGAATGTATGTACCTGAGAAAATTTTTACAAATAACGATCTGCTTAAATACATGGACACCAGTGATGAATGGATTCAGGAAAGAACCGGTATCAAAGAAAGAAGATATGCCCACCGCACCGAAGAAACCACAACAACCATGGGCGTTGCAGCCGCAAGGATTGCCATCGAAAGAGCCGGCATTACTGCACAGGATATAGATTTTATTGTGTTCGCAACTTTATGTCCCGATTATTATTTTCCCGGTTGCGGTGTGTTGGTGCAACGCGAATTAAAGATGAAAGAAGTTGGTGCATTGGATGTTCGCAATCAATGCTGCGGATTTTTATATGCATTGAGTGTGGCCGATCAGTTTATACAATCGGGTACATATAAAAATATTTTGGTGATAGGCTCGGAGAAACATTCTTTCGGTTTGGATTTTTCAACACGCGGAAGAAATGTTTCTGTAATTTTTGGTGATGGCGCAGGTGCCGTTGTGTTACAACCAACCGAAGAAAAAAACCGGGGAATCTTAAGTACGCATTTGCACAGCGATGGCGAAAGCGCCGAAATTTTAGCCATGTATAATCCGGGTACACATGCTAATCATTGGGCCGCAAAAAATTATGCAAGCTTTGATGATGCAGAAATTTCGCAAATGTTTATGAGCCATAAAATGATTGATGAAGCGCAAAATTTTCCGTTCATGGATGGGCCGTCGGTGTTTAAAAAAGCAATTGTAAAATTTCCGGAAGTGATTATGGAAGCATTACATAAAAACGGTTACGAACTTTCGGATTTGAATATGCTTATTCCGCATCAGGCAAATTTGCGCATCTCGCAATTTGTTCAGCAAAAATTAAAATTAAGAGACGATCAGGTTTATAATAATATTCAGAAATACGGAAACACAACAGCAGCTTCGGTTCCCATTGCATTGTGCGAAGCATGGCAGGAAGGAAAAATTAAAGAAGGCGATCTTGTTTGTTTGGCTGCATTTGGCAGCGGGTTTACCTGGGCAAGTGCTTTGTTAAAATGGTAACAAGAATTATTTGTTAGAATATATTTGATGCCGAAAGTAATTAGTGATGGAAAGAAAAATTATTTTTTTAATTAACCCTATTTCGGGCACTTCGAAAAAAGAAGGAATAAAAAAGTTAATCGAAAGGGAAACAAGTGCCAGAGAAATTCCATTCGAAATATTGGCAACAGATGCAACAGGCGATTATGATTTTTTAAAAGAAAAAATTGTTGCAGAAAAATTTACCGATGTTATAATTATTGGCGGCGATGGTACGGTAAATCAGGTTACCAATGCATTGCGTGGATTGCCCGTAACCTTTGGTATCATTCCTTTTGGATCGGGTAACGGTTTGGCATTTGCCGCCGGCATTCCCAAAAAACCGGCAGCAGCATTAGCCATAATTTTTTCGGGAAATGCAAAATTAGTTGATGCGTTTTATATCAATCAACATTATTCGTGCATGTTAAGCGGATTAGGTTTTGATGCACAGGTAGCACATAATTTTGCAGCAAAAAATACGCGTGGATTATTTACTTACACGCAGGAAAGTTTAATTAATTTTTTTAAAGCACATCCTTATCAGTTTGAAGTTACACTGAATGATTTTTCTTTTTTTACCGATGCGTTTGCCATCAGCATGGCTAACAGTAACCAGTTTGGAAATAATTTAACGATTGCGCCCAAAGCCAGTCTGAATGACGGTTTGCTCGATATTGTTATCATTCAAAAAATGAGTAAGGCTAAATTGCCTTTTGCCTTATTGAAACAATTGCGCGGCAATAATAAATTAAAAGAACTGGTGGATGATATGGGCAAGAAAAACGTTTTGTATTTTCAAACCTCGGCATTAAAAATTAAAAATTTAAAATATGCACCGCTGCATATTGATGGCGAACCCAGAGAAACGGCCGAGGATTTTAGCATCGAAATTTTAAAGGATGCGTTTTATTTATTACAACCGTAATTTTTTTGTTGAACAGAAATATAAAGTACAAGTGTGCGACGCAACCGAAGCTGCACAAAGGTTTGCAGCCGGCTACATAAAAATTATTTATTGGATTTTATTAAATAAAAATTGGTGATTACAGATAATAATAAAAGCATACCTGTTAACTGATGCAATTGAGCCAGCCATTCGAATAAATCAAAATGCCCCAACACAATTTTCGGGCTGTTTAACAATGCAAAAATTCCGAGAATGATTTGAAGTGAAACAAAAACAAGCGGCAAGTGTTTTGTTTTGTTGAATGAATTTGTTTTGTGTTTAATTGTTTTGCGCCACCAGATTAAAATCAACATAAAAATGATGTACGCTAATGTGCGATGAATAAAATGAATATTGATGATGTTGAAAAAAAGGTCGTTATTAATATTGTTGCTGAAGAATGGTTTTGGAATAATCATGCCGTTAATATCGGGCCATGTTGGAGCAGCAATGGCGCCTTTTAATCCGGCCATGAATGCGCCGTAAAATAACTGGACAAGAATTAGCACAATTATTACAATCGTAAATTTTTTTAATCGTGCGTCAACAACAAAATCGTTTTTTGGAATAATTAATTTCAATCCAAAAATTAAAGCATAACAAATTAATACCATTGCCGAAACAAAATGAATGGCTAATCGAATATGATTTACATAAACATTCTCATCATTCAATCCGCTTTTTACCATAATCCAGCCAATGGTTCCCTGCGCTGCGCCTAATAAAAATAAAATTACCAATGGTGTGATCATCCATTGTTTAAGATATTTTTTTACAATAAAATAAATGAATGGGATTAAAAAAACAATACTGATTAATCGTGCCCACAAACGATGAAACCATTCCCAGAAAAAAATAAATTTAAAATCGGGTAATGTAAACCGGTGATTGATGTATTTGTATTGTGCAATTTGCTGATACTGCTCAAATGCTTTCTGCCATTGCGTTTCAGTTAATGGCGGCAATGCGCCAACAATTAGTTTCCATTCGGTAATTGATAAACCCGATCCCGTTAATCTTGTAATGCCGCCCAACAATACCTGAACAATTAACATTGCCACGCCGATAAAAATCCAAGTGGCAATAATTTTTGTGCTGCGTTTTTCGGTCATAATTATTTTTAATTAACTCAGTCGCAAAGGTATTGCCTGAACAATTCTTACAAATCTTTTTTGAAGAAAGAATGCGCTGCATGTTTTCGCATTGCGATATTTGTAAAATAATGGCAGCGTTAAAATCATATTTTCAAAACGAATTGATCGAAGCCGGTTGCGATGAAGCGGGCCGTGGTTGTTATGCAGGCCCGGTGTTTGCGGCTGCTGTTATTTTGCCGAAAGATTTTTATCATCCGTTATTGAACGACAGCAAGCAGGTAAAGGAATTGCAGCGAAACGAATTAAGAATAATAATAGAGCAGCAGGCCATTGCATTTGCAGTGGGCATGGTATCGCACGAAGAAATAGACCAGATAAATATTTTAAAAGCATCTTTTAAAGCCATGCACCTGGCGATAGAAAAATTAAATCCGCAGCCGCAATTTTTATTGATTGACGGGAATCGTTTTACGCCGTATAAAAAAACAAAACATCAATGCATAGTTAAAGGCGATGCTACTTATGCAAATATTGCAGCAGCAAGTATTTT
>DATAMD010000032.1:0-1706 GCA_036260755.1 Chitinophagaceae bacterium
GCTTTTGAACCATTTCTCAAAGATAACGATGCAATGATAAAAAATTATTGTTATGCAGCGAAAGTGATTTTTGAAGATACAAAAAAGTAGATTTGCATCCCTTTATGAACCAATCAAGCAAATATCCCGATCTGAGAGTTAATATCAGTAATAGGCAGATACTGAAAATAGCTTTGCCTATCTCGGCTGCCATTGTTGTTCCGCAAATTAATTTCATTACCAATAATATTTTTTTGGGCGGATTGGGGCAACAATCCTTAGCCGTGGCTGGCATTACAGGCGTTTATTATCTGATATTTGCTGTGATAGGAATTGGCTTAAATAACGGATTGCAGGCATTGATTGCACGACGTGCCGGCGAAAACAGAGTAGACGAAATTGGTAATCTTTTTTCGCAGGGTGTCAGGATTGCAGTTGTTTTAGCTGTTGCCGGAATGTTGCTTACCTGGTTTGTTGCGCCTGCTGTTTTAAGATGGTCGTTGCATGATGAAAAAAACATATTGATGGCCATCCGTTTTTTAAACATCAGGATCGTTGGTTTATTATTTTTATATCTCTATCAAATGCGCAATGCTTTGCTGGTGGGAACCAATCAAAGTAAATATCTGATCATTGGTACAGCATCCGAATCTGTTACCAATATTATTTTAGATTATACACTGATCTACGGAAAATTCGGTTTGCCTGCCATTGGTTTTAACGGTGCAGCCTATGCTTCGGTGATTGCAGAATTTACGGGTTTGTTTGTTATTTTTTTAGTGATACATTATAAAGGCATCGGTAAACAATTGCATCTGTTTAAAAATATTTATTATCATGCAGGTAACACAAAACTTATTTTAAAACAATCGTCGCCGCTGATTGCACAGCATGCCATCAGCATTATCAGCTGGGAATTTTTTTATATTTTGATTGAACATCATGGTGAAAGAGATTTGGCAGTATCCAATACCATGCGAAACATCTTTGGTTTTTTTGGATGTTTTACATGGGCATTTGCAGCAACAACAAGTACCATGGTTAGCAATATCATCGGGCAGGGAATGCACGACCGTGTAATTGAACTGATTCATAAAATTTTAAAGTTATCGCTGCTGTTTTCTGTAACAGTTGCTGTTGTTGTAAATGTTTTCCCAACAATTTTTTTATCGATGTACGGGCAGGGAAATGATTTTATTATTGCCGCAATACCTGTGCTGCGTGTGGTTTCTGTGGCACTGGTGCTGATGTCGGTTTCTACCATTTGGTTGAACGCGGTTACCGGAACTGGAAGTTCGAAAGTTAATTTAATGATCGAAGCATACACTATTTTTATTTACTGTATTTATGTGTATGTGGTACTCGAAAAATTAAAAATGCCTATCACTATCGGTTGGGGAAGTGAATGGGTTTACTGGACATGTATTTTTATTCCATCCTATTGGTATATCAAAAGCGGACGATGGAAAACACGTAATATCTGATTAACAAATAATTAGTAAATCCGATAATATTTAGTTAATTAAGAATATCTGTGTACCGATAGTTGATACCTTTCAGTAATCTTAAAAAAAAACTATATGAAAAAAACAATTTTACTCGCAACATTTGCATTGCTTATCTCCTTTGTATCAACAGCACAATTTGATATTGGCCAAAGAGTTATTAGTGGCGGGGTTTCGCTTTCCACTAGTAATTCCACTTCAACAATTAATTCATCTCAAACC
>DATAMD010000424.1:0-1545 GCA_036260755.1 Chitinophagaceae bacterium
CAAAATTAATGGCAAAAGAAGAAGGTCTTGAAGTTGATGAAAAAGGTTTCGAAGCTGAAATGCAACAACAAAAAAACCGCTCCCGTGCAGCAGCAGCAATAGATACAGAAGATTGGATAACCGTGTACGAACAAAGCCTTACAGAGTTTGTTGGTTACGATGTTTTAGAAGTAAAAACAAAAATTGTAAAGTACCGGAAAGTAAAAGCCAAGGGAAAAGAAGGTTATCAAATTGTTTTAGCGGCAACACCTTTTTATGCCGAAAGCGGCGGCCAGGTTGGCGATACGGGCACACTCACGATTCACGATTCACGATTTTCAATTTATGATACCAAGAAAGAAAATAATTTAATTATTCATTTTTCCGAAACATTGCCAACCGATTTAAGCGCTGATGTTTTTGCAAAAGTTGATCATGCAAAAAGAAAACAAACCGAAATTCATCACAGCGCCACGCATTTGCTTCATGCCGCATTGCGCAAGGTTTTGGGAACACATGTGGCACAAAAAGGAAGCTTGGTAAATGACGAACAACTGCGTTTCGATTTTTCGCATTTTGCAAAAGTTACCGACGAAGAAATTGCATCGATAGAAAAAATTGTTAATCAAAAAATACGTGAAAATATTCCGGTGGTCATCAAAGAAATGAATAAAGACGAAGCCGTGAAATTGGGTGCCATGGCTTTGTTTGGCGAAAAGTATGGCGATCGTGTGCGGGTGGTTATCATCGATTCAAAATATTCAATCGAATTATGCGGCGGTACGCATGTTGGCTCAACAGGCGAGTTGGGTTTCTTTAAAATAAAACACGAAACCGCAGTTGCAGCAGGCGTTAGGCGTATCGAAGCGCTGAGTGGCAATGCCGCTGAAACCTTTATCGGCGAACAGTTTGCAGCAATCAATGCCATTCGTGAATCATTAAAAAATCCAAAAGAAATTAATAAAGCAATTGATAATCTGGTTGCAGAAAATAATGAACTGAAGAAAAAATTAGAGAGTGCCGAAGCAAAACAATTAATCAATATTGCAGAATCGTTATTGAGCGAACGCAATTCTTTTTCATTAAAAAATTCGCAGGCAACATTTATTGGAAAAGTAGTTGATGTTAGTAATGCAGATCATCTTAAAAAATTATGTTTCGATTTAAAAAATAATTTAGGCAACGATTATGCTGTTGCACTGGCAGCAAACATAAACGGCAAAGCAAATGTTGCCATTATGTTATCGGATAGTGTTGCAAACGAAAAAAATTTAGAAGCGCCAAAAATTATTAAAGAACATATCACGCCAATTATTAAAGGCGGTGGCGGCGGACAAAAAACTTTGGCAACAGCAGGCGGCCAGGACGCAAGTAATTTGCAGCAAGTGATAGAAAAAGTAAAATCACTTCTGTAAAAAATAATTTCTTTTAAAATATCTCCAACGCATTTGTCAGGCTGTATTCTAAGATCAACAAACAGCCAATTTTTTTTAGGCTGCTTGTAAATAGTTCTCAACAAAAGGGGTTTGACGCTTAATAACGGCAAACATTCTGTATAAAATTTTA
>DATAMD010000426.1:0-3999 GCA_036260755.1 Chitinophagaceae bacterium
GAAAATGAAAGCCAGATAGCATGCCAATCTCTGGCTCCACTGTGCGTAAAAAATTTGTCGATAACAATGCCGCTGATCATTCCGCCAAAGAAAGCACCAAACCCGTTTGTCATCATCATAAATAATCCCTGTGCACTCGAACGAATGGATGCATCGGTAGTTGTTTCAACAAACAGCGAACCCGAAATGTTGAAGAAATCAAAAGCCATTCCGTAAACAATACAGGATAAAATAATCATCCATAAACCTTCGGAAGGGTTTCCATACGAAAATAATCCAAAACGTAAAACCCATGCCAGCATAGAAATAAGCATCACGTTTTTAATGCCGAATCTTCTTAAGAAAAAAGGTATGGCTAAAATAAACAGTGTTTCACTTATTTGTGAGATGGACATGATAAGTGTTGAATATTTTATCATCAAAGAATTTGTGTACAACGGATTCTTAGCAAACTCCGACAAAAAAACATCGCCATACATATTGGTTAGTTGCAAAGCCGCACCCAAAAACATAGAGAAAATAAAAAACAATGCTATTTTATAAGTACCAAAAAGTTTAAAGGCGTTTAATCCAAACTTTTCAGCAAAACTTGCATTTTTGGCAATTAATTTTTGTGGCGGGCATTCAGGCAATGTAAATGAATAAATACCTAAAATTATTGCAGAACAAGCCGCTATATAAAACATATTGCCCGATGCTTTATTGCCCGATAAATTGGTAGTCCACATAGCAACAATAAAACCAATCGTTCCCCAAACACGAATAGGCGGAAAAACTTTTACAACATCGTAATTATTATTTTTTAAAATGGTGTAGGCAACCGAATTTGATAATGCAATTGTTGGCATATAACAAAGCATGGCGGCAAAAATGATCCAGTAAAAAGTAATGCTGTTATTTACCTGCGGAAGATAAAATAATGCCAATCCGCTAAGAATATGTAAAACGCCATATAATTTTTCGGCATTAATAAATTTATCGGCAATAATTCCGGTAATGGCCGGCATGAAGATAGAAGAAATACCGAGCGTTGAAAAAATAGCACCAAATTCGGCACCGCTCCATTGTTTTGTTCCAAACCAATAATTCCCGATGGTGATAAGCCATGCACCCCAAACAAAAAATTGCAGGAAACTCATGAAAGTAAGACGAAGCTTAATACTCATACAGTGTTTAATTTAATGACAGGTGATGAAGATAAAGAATTTTGATTCGCATTGCAGTTATTATCGTTTATTTTTATCAACCTTTGCAGTATTCAAAAAATAAAATAATCAATTATGATAATTGACAATACAAGTATCAAGAAACAAAATACCAATAACGGTTCATCAAAATTTTCTATTTTAATTCCAACGTGGAATAATCTGGATTATCTGAAGAATTGCATCAACAGCATCAGAAAAAATTCTGCTTATCAGCATCAGATTATTGTGCATATCAACGAAGGAAAAGATGATACATTAAATTGGGTGCAATCTCAGGCCGATATTGATTATGTTTTCAGCCCAACCAACATCGGCATTTGTTATGCGCTGAACTTATGCAGGGAATTGGTTACTACATCGTACATCGTTTTTTTTAATGATGATATGTATGTGTGTACTAATTGGGATAAATATTTGATGGATGAAATTATTGCTGTTAATCATCCATATTTCTTTTTATCATCAACATTAATAGAGCCAACTGAAACGGGAAATCCTTGTGTGATTGTAAAAGATTTTGGAAGAGATATTGAAACATTTGATGAAGAAAAATTATTACAGGAAGCAGATAAATTAATTAAAGATGATTGGCAGGGTGCAACATGGCCGCCCAATATTGTGCATGTTTCTGTTTGGGATTTAGTTGGCGGTTACAGTGTTGAATTTACACCGGGCTTTTATTCCGATCCCGATTTTTCGATGAAGCTCTGGCAGGCCGGTATCCGTTTATTTAAAGGCGTTGGTAAAAGTAAAGCTTATCATTTTGGATCCAGATCTACCAGACGTTTTACTAAACCTAAAGGCTATTATACTTTCATAAATAAATGGGGGATGAGTTCGGGCACTTTCACCAAATATTATTTGCGGAGAGGAAATAAATTTACCGGGTTAACTGCCGAAGTAAAATTATCTGCTGCGCAAAAAATAAAAAATTTTATTAAAAGATTTTCTGCATTGCTGAAATAAAAAATCCCGCAAAAAAGCGGGATTAATTTCTTTCGATTTGCGAATTATAAATGTGCCTGAATTTTTTTATCCAGCACACTTTTAGGAACAGCACCAATTTGTTTATCAACAACTTTACCGCCTTTGATAAATAAAATGGCAGGGATAGAAGTGATACCATAATTAACGCTAACGTTTGGATTATGATCTACATTTAATTTTCCAACATTAATTTTTCCTGCATACTCTTTCGATAATTCTTCAACAACAGGACCAATGGCACGGCAGGGTCCACACCATTCTGCCCAAAAGTCAATCATTGTAAGTTTATCGCTTTCCAATACATCTTTCTGAAAGTTCGCATCTGTAAATTCTAAAGCCATGATTTTTAATTTTAATTATTGAGGTTATTAATTTCTATTTTATAAGGATGTCAAATATAAATCCAAAGCTTTGTTTATGCTGTTTTGACTTATCCACTGTTGTGATTAATGACGAGAGAGTGACGGAAACCTGACAGCGGGGCGGGATTTTTTCAGGAAGCTGACAAAAACAAAAAGCATCAAACCTGTTTTCATTAAACTTTCGCTTAATTATTCAGATCCGATGCTCTTCTGTTAAATTACCTCCTTCTTATTCAGAATTCGGCATATTTAATCATGCATCGTGTTTTTCAGCAAATCCCTTTCGGTTTTTGCTTCTTACTAACCCGATGCTTTAACTGAAGGGCAGATTTTCTTTGCAGAATCTCTGCGAATCAATTACACCAAGTTGTTACTTTGACCGAGATCTCAGCATACAATACTTGATGTTTGGCTTGAGAATAGTTCCTGTTACAGAATTTTTTCTTTCGGCCTCTCTGCCAATTTACTCGTCACTCAGGCGTTAACCTTCATAATTTTCGTTCAGCAGAGTTCGGAACTAACTTGATTTCCTGTTACAGAAACCTGTTCTGATTCCTCATTCATTAAATTTCAATTTCGCTTTCGTTTCATTTACTTTTTAATCAATGGCTTTTTACTTTGTCAGCCTCCTTTTAAAGGGATTCTATCGTTTCAATTGCAGAATAAAAGTAGTTTTAAATAACAGTACTTTCCAAATATTTCGGCTCTTTGTTACGCACTTGTTTTGTACCGTAAAAGCAGGCTAATGCACATGTTTGTAGATCAAAAACAGTAGGGTTATAAACAGTTTCGGGCAAAAAAGAAAAACAAAAAAAAGAAAAACTAAATCGTTGTATTTATCGAGTCTATTTTTTTAAAAGAAATCATAATTACTCCGAAAATAATTCGTGTAATTCGATATAATTCGTGTAATAAAAAATCAAAACTAAAATCGTTCTACCAATAAACTAATAAACTAATAAACTAATAAACCAATAAACTAAAACCTAATTAGTCAATCCCACATTCACTTCTACATCAGGATTATTCCATAAAAATTCGGCCATCTCTTCATTCATTAAAAAACCTTTTTCGTAACTGTATAAACTTATCTTTAAATTTTCTACAGGTTCAATGATGTTAAACCGCAGGGAAGCCTTACCGGGATTATGTTTCACATTCTTTTCAATAAAATTTACAAATTCTTTTGTGATGGAAACAGGATGCACATTTAACTCCAGATTCTTCGTCATGGTTTGTTTGATTGTTTCCAGCAACATCATATTGGTTACTTTAAATTCAAATACATTGGCTTGATTGTAACGTTGGCGGAAGAAACCGTTGATCATTACATTCTGCCCTTTTTCTAAATAATGCTGATACTTCACATAATCTTCACTCCATAAAATAAAATCTGTTTTGCCGCTAAAATCTTCAATAATAAATGAACCGAAATTTTTTCC
>DATAMD010000010.1:0-1820 GCA_036260755.1 Chitinophagaceae bacterium
TTTATCAGGAAAGGCAGAATATGCTTTTGTGTTTTGTGTAAATAATCTTTCGATAAATGTTTGCCGTCTCATTAATTTATTTATTTTATTGAAGCATGCAGGCTCCAACGGTTACTAAACTTGTTTCATCAATTAAAATCGCACCACCATTGTTCGGCAAATCTTTGTACGAGTCGAAAGGCAATGCCGACGCGGTTTTGATGGTTGCTTTTACAATATCATTTAATCCAACTTTTTGAAACTCATAAATCTTTTCCAAACTGTTCACGTCTAATTTGTACTCAATATCTTTTATAACGGTTCTAACCACGCGACTGTTTAATTGCAACAAATATTTATTCCCTTTGATGAAAGATTTATTATCCATCCAGCACATCAGTACTTCAATTTCGTTTTCGATTTTGGGCTGATTATTTTTTTGAACAATGATATCGCCTCGGCTGGTATCAATATCATCGGCTAAATGCAATACCACACTTTGCGGGGCAAATGCTTCAGCAACTTCTTTACCTGCAATTTCAATTTTAGAAATGGTTGATTCTATTCCTGCAGGCAAAACAATTATTTCATCGCCTTTTTTATAAATACCGCTCGTGATTTTTCCGGCATAACCGCGATAATCGTGCAGGTCTTCAGTTTGCGGGCGAATAACATATTGCACAGGAAAGCGAGCATTGCTTAAATTAATGTCGTTATAAATTTCAACTGTTTCCAGATAATGCAATAACGAATCACCTTCGTACCACGGATATTTATCCGATTTATCAACAATATTATCGCCGTTCAGTGCACTGATGGGAATATATTTAACATCCTTCAAACCCAGTGTTTCCGCTATTTTCGAATAATCAATCACAATATTATTGTAAACATCCTGCGAATAATCTACCAAATCCATTTTGTTTATTGCAAGAACAACATGTTTAATTCCGAGTAATGATGTGATGATTGAATGACGGCG
The DNA here is from genome assembly GCA_036260755.1 of Chitinophagaceae bacterium. Lineage (GTDB taxonomy): Bacteria > Bacteroidota > Bacteroidia > Chitinophagales > Chitinophagaceae > CAIQDX01. Next base: position 962 of record DATAMD010000010.1, read on the forward strand.
TGTTTGCTCGGCAACACCATTTCTTGCATCCACTAAAATGATAGCAAGATTTGCATTAGATGCACCTGTAACCATGTTGCGTGTGTATTGAATATGCCCCGGCGCATCGGCGATAATAAATTTTCTTTTAGGCGTTGAAAAATATTTATATGCCACATCAATGGTAATGCCCTGTTCTCTCTCAGCACGCAAACCATCGGTTAATAATGCCAGATCAATTTCACCATCTTCACGGTTCTTTGTTTGCTTCTCAATTGCTTCTAACTGATCTATCAAAATACTTTTGCTATCATACAACAAACGCCCTATCAACGTGCTTTTGCCGTCATCTACACTACCTGCTGTTATAAATCTCAGTATATCCATTAAGTTATAAGTTATAAGTTATAAGTTATAAGTGAGGTAAGTAAAACTTACTACTTAAAACTTACAACATGATTTAAAAATATCCGTTCTTTTTTCTGTCTTCCATTGCGGCTTCACTTACTTTATCATCAATTCTTGTTTCGCCGCGTTCGCTTGTTTTGGTAGCGATAATTTCATTAATTACTTGTTCTAAAGTTTCTGCATTCGATTCAACGGCGGCGGTACAAGTCATATCGCCAACAGTACGATAGCGAACTTTTTTTACAGAAACTTTATCGCTTTCATCTAACTGAATAAATTTTGAAGTAGCCACTAATTGCCCATCCCATTCCAATACTTCACGATCGTGTGCAAAATAAATCGACGGGAGATCAATTTTTTCTCTGCGTATATAATTCCAAACATCTAATTCGGTCCAGTTGCTTATCGGAAACACTCTCACATTTTCGCCTTTGTGGATTTTACCGTTGTAGGTATTCCATAGTTCGGGGCG
>DATAMD010000033.1:0-2742 GCA_036260755.1 Chitinophagaceae bacterium
TTTATTCTAACAGGCCTTCGTCTTACCGAGTGCTCGTTATTAAAGATAAATGATTTCGACAAGCACCACATGCCAATACATATAAAAAATGCAAAGGGCGGCCTGGAAACGCATAAAGGAATTGGATCTTAAGAAGAAAACAGTAATGTTTTCCTACAAAGACTATGCAGACCAGACCAAAATAAAGGATATGACACTTGCAAGCGATAAGTTTATCCGGCGTTTTTTACTGCATGTGGTACCGGGTGGACCTTTTGCGAATACGGCATTGTGGTTTTTTAAGTTGTAGAGCAAGGCCGGTAGCACTAAAAAATTTGAGCAATGTTTTTAAAATGATGAAACCGTACACTCCAGTTAAGAAACGCATTAAAACACCATGGTATGAGCTTGTAAAACAAAAAACTGGGAAAGATCCGCGAATATGTTCACAGTGTAAATTGGGAGTGATGCGAATCGTTACGGTAGTAGAACCGGTTAAAAGAAAGGACTGCGGCAGTAACAAAACTTCAACCTTAAATCTAAGTTAATTTTTTGTAAAAACAGCAGGACACGTTTGATTATCACGCGTATAATTTATATGCCGTAGTTTTGTATTACCAGAAAAGAAGTAAAAATGACCATAATGGATAACGATTTCACAACGAACAAAGTTTCTTTATCATGCATTATTCAAAGTATATTACACAAATCAGGAGCTATTGATAATGCGGTAAAAAGAAAAACCCATACAGTTTAAATTAGTAGCTCTATTGCACACACGGGCTGCCGTTCAATCCCGAATAAATATATCGGGACTTTCAGCAATTCAATCGGAAATGAACCGGGTCCTTTTTGTTTTTTAATCGGAGACATTTCCGATTGAATACTCTGTGTTGTGCGCCTGTTAACCGGCCTCTTTTGTATTTTTATCCGCCACCGCTCTTAAATATTTATTGCTTTATTTCAGTTTTCTTGAATATCGAAATACTACAAATCCAAATACAATTGTTCCATAAAAACATTAAAACCCATTTTCCGCCAAAAAGAGGTTGATTTTATGTTGGATGTTGCAGCAAAACATTCGATTCTTTTGATATCATTTTTCATAAACCAATTTACTGCATCATCTAAAAGCATAGATCCTATTCCTTTATTCTGTTGTTCACTTAACACTCCTATATTATCAATATAGCCGAAAGTTGGTACAGGGTAAATTGGAGGCTTATGTTCTATTTTAGAAATACAATAACCTACAATTTCATTATTGTATTTAGCAACAGCAACATGATCTTTATTCATTTCAATGCCTGTTTCAATGAATTCTATAAACTTATCACAGTGAGAAGCTATTTTACAAAAACAATTATCAAGTTTTGAGTGATAATCAACAAACTCAGCAAATATCAACTTCACTTCTGAGGCATCACTCTTTAAATATTCTCTAATTTCAATTTCCATAGATATTACCTTCAATTAAGTGATTGAAAGATTTCTTCAATTATTGTTATCGTAGAAATGATTCAAAATCTACTATCATTCTGTTTTTTGTTTTCTTTCCGCTGTGGCTCTTATTCTTTTGTCTTCTCCGGCCGGTTTATGGCGCACAACGGGCCGGCAAACCGCACGAAGATTTACGGAACGATAGTGGAGTAAATTTTTGTGCTTTGCCTGTTGTTTGTCTGTAAACTGGGGCGATCTTATTTCCCCGCCAACTCTTATTTCTGTGCGCACTCTTATTCTTAAATTATTAACTCTTAATGCTCTGTTCTCGTGACAAACGACAATTGTTCGTAAATGTTAAATAGATTATTCCAGTATTTAGATGATAACCGGAAGTGCAAATTGTGTAGTTTGATCATGGCTTATATTAATATGCACTTTTCTCATAATGGAATGTCTAATTGTAATGTTTTCATCGGAAATCTACAAATTCTTCCGGATGATTTCTTATATAATTTGCAGTATTCTTTAATGACTCTTTCTTAAGATCTGTGAATTCAGAATCGAGAACTTTATATATCATTTGCTTTTTCTGTAAATTAGCCATACTGAAATAATTTACTTCACATCGAGTGATATTTTCCAGCAATTTTCCATCTCCCAAATGAGTAACTCCTGATTTGTATTCTTCAAATGCGCCATTATTTACCTCGTGTTCGTACTGGGAAAGAAAAAATTCCCAACCAAATGCATTGTGAAATATTATTACCATGAACATAAATACGGAATATTGTCCTTTTGATAATTTTTCAAGAGCTTTTTGTTTAAAAGAATAGTGTTTTCCACGTATTGTGTTTAAAAAGTCTTCTGGGAAAATATTCCTAAGGAGGTCTTTGTCGTTAAGACTATAGAAAATGCTACGGTCGATGCTAGCGCGTGTGTTCATCATTCCCTTTTTATATGTTAAAAAAATGTATTTAGAATTTTATTATTGGATAATTAATTTCTTGCAAAGTGCTTCATTGGAAATATTATAATGACCTTTGTCTCGCAATTTATTTGTATACACTGCTTTTTTCGGACAAAGGTTATAACACGCCCAACATCCGAAACATTTATCTGTGTAAAAAACTGGAAACTCCTTCATTTCGATTGCATGATAGGGGCATTTTCGAATACAAACACCACATTTATTGCATAATGATTCATCAACATATTTATGACACATATTCTTCTTAGATGATTTTCTGGAAAAATGAGGAATCAGCATTTCTATTAAATTAAATGCTGATTTAAATTCATTATTTTTAGACATGTTTGGAA
>DATAMD010000035.1:0-2278 GCA_036260755.1 Chitinophagaceae bacterium
CGCCCCAATAAACATTATCCGTAACCAAAACACCTCCATCAATTAATTCGGGGCGTTGATGTAAAAAATGCAAAGTATTAGTTTGAACAGGTCCTCCGTAATAAACCGGAAAATCAATTCCTTCAAGATCGGGTACCAATTCACCAATCTTTTGTTCGTATAATTTATTTAATACAAATCCAAAACTTCCTTCGTATTGATGATCGCATAAAACAACCACAGTTCTTAAAAAGTTGGGGTCTTTTAAGAACGGGTCGGAGATGAGTAATACGCCTGTTGCCAAATCAATCATAATTGAAAATTAAGATATTCACTCAAATCAAAAAAACAGAATTTTAAAATAGGTACGTTAAAAGGTTGATAAACCTGAAAGCTGTTTTTTTATACAGTTATCAGAACATTATATTTGTATTGATGAAGAGGACATTGCCCTTAATTGTTATACTCACAACACTTTCGCTGTTAGGCCTTATCTGGTTACAGGCTTCATGGCTTAAAAATATTTTGGAAGTGGGCGAAGTTCAGTTATTTCATAAAGTAAGCGATGCCGGAAAAAATGTTGCTTATGATTTAAGTAAGTCTGTTCACACATCACCTTCGTTGAACCTGCCGAGAACGCCTGGATTTAAATTCGGATTTGATTTATCGAAAGTTACCAAGCCACTTTCGATCGACGACAGGTTTTCTTCGAAAGATATTTACAATAAATTAGAAACCTCTTTTGAAAATGAGGGATTGAATAAATTAAGTTTTGATTTTGCGATTATAAATAATCAGGGCGAAATAGAGATGTGTTCGCATAATTTCGAAACCGAATTCATGGATACGGTAAATAATCACCAAACAATTATTCCAATTACTTCAGGTATTGTATCCGAAATTGAAAGTATAAGTTCGCTCGAAAATATGATCATCATCGTTCCCGACTATAAAAAACAGGTTTGGGATTCGTTGAAATGGGTGATAGCTGCAGTGGCAGTATTTATGATCATCATTCTTGCGGCATTTTATCTTACGCTTAAAACATTGTTGAATCAAAAAAAGTTGAGTGAAATTAAAAGCGATTTCATCAACAACATGACACACGAATTAAAAACCCCGCTGGCAACAATTTCCTTAGCCATCGATGCTATGAGGAATGAAAAGGTTTTGAATGATAAAGAGAAAACGAAATATTTCAGCGGCATCATCAAAGAAGAAAATAAGCGAATGAACAGGCACGTAGAAACTATACTGCAGGCCGCTTTGATGGAAAAACAAGAATTGCAGTTAAGTTTAAAACAACTCCATGTTCACGAAATAATTAATAATGTTTTAGAGAATTACGAATTGCAGTTAAAAGATAAAAAAGGAAAAGTTGATTTGCAGTTGAATGCAAAGAATGATGTAATTAATGCAGATGAAATTCATTTTACCAATCTTATTTCTAATTTGGTTGATAATGCCATCAAGTATTCGAAAGATAAACTTCTTATCAGGATCGCAACATCTAATTCTAATAAAGTTTTTACTGTAAGCGTAGAAGATAATGGTATCGGCATGACGAAAGAAAATGCAAAAAGAATATTCGAAAAATTCTATCGCGTTCATACCGGTAATGTGCATAATGTAAAAGGATTCGGGTTGGGAATGAGTTACGTAAAAACCGTAATTGATGCACACAAAGGAAAAATAAAAGTTGACAGTACTTTAGGCAAAGGCACAACGTTTACTGTTGAAATGCCGATGAATGTTGGTTAATTGTTTTTCTTCCACAATAAACTTCCGTCGCCATAACTGAGAAAACGAAAATTATTATTTAAAGCGTGCTGATATATTTTTTTCCAATCATCACCAACCAAAGCTGCAACCAATAATAATAATGTTGATTGCGGCTGATGAAAATTAGTGATCAAGCCTTTTATAATTTTAAATTCATAACCGGGCACAATAATAATTTGTGTTTTCGCGATTAGCCTGTCTGCATTATTATCTTTCATCCATTGCAATAATATTTGTAACGATTCTTTCGCTGAAATGCTTACCGGGGCTGCTTTATAAGGATACCATTGCCGCACCGAGATTTCTTCAATAGTAAGTTTTTCACTCCCGGCTCCCGGCTCCTGACTCTCAACTATCTTCATACCCATCCAATATAAACTTTCAATTGTTCTTGCAGATGTTGTTCCAACTGCAAGAATTATTTTATCAATATTCTCAATCAAATTTTTGATGAATGAAATAAGTTTGGTAAAATGAATTTCATCTGCATTAATTACATCATTCTTTGCATTCAACT
>DATAMD010000039.1:0-4809 GCA_036260755.1 Chitinophagaceae bacterium
TTTGCTTTAACGGGAATTCCGCCAAAGCCTGTATTTTTTAATCCAACTCCATCTTGGTTTGTTTCTTCAACGTTTAATACAACATAATGCGGGTTATTGGAGTTAATAGGTGCATTGGTTTCTATATCAATTTTTCCATACGCATAACCGGGAGTAATATATTCCCAGGCTGTTAAACAGTTCCAGCTAATTTTATCGGTGGGTGTATATTCAAAAGAACGGTTTTGAATTAACTCTGCATATAAACCGCCATCGGCAGCATAATTAATATCTTCGAAAAATATGCCCCAAATGGCTGGCTGAATAGCAACAGCAGGTTGGTTGGCTTTAATATTTATTACCTGTTGTGCAAAAATTGAATTAGTAAAGAACAACGGGCAATAAAATATTGTTGCAACCGAAAATAAAATTCTACTGAAAAATACACCTTTAAATTTTGTGTTCATAATATTTAAAATAAAAATTATTTTACTAAAGTTAAATACCTGCTTATTTTTTCTTTGCCCAAACTGCTGTGCCTGTATTATTTAATCCTGTTAAAATGAATGAATTCTTTTTGTTTTCCCAGTCTCTTGCTTTTTGAACAAGAACTTTATCGGTGTATCCGTTGCTCCATGTCATTACAAGCCACGGTGCTGTGTAAATCCATTTGCTGTTGGCATCACCATTTAATGTTCCATTGGCTGAAATAGTTAATGCAAATGATGTTTGAAAATCGGGAGATGTTTGTTCTGCACTATAACCCGGAACTACTTTATATCCCAATACAATTTCTTCCCAATTACCAATAACACTATCCTGTGCAACCAACGAATTATCTTCCCATGCATATCGTTCCGGCGATGCAACAGGCCATCCATCTGCATTCCAAAATAATTTTCTTATATGCATATCCATGTAATAACTATTTATACCGGGCCTTCCCTGATGAGCAATATAATATTGACCATTGCCACCATCAAATACAGTGCAATGAGCCGTTCCCTGCCAACCGCTGTGTCCGTTAAACATATACGGAGCAATAATCATAGGGCCATGATCTGCATTTATATTTGCATCAATACCTTTAAAATCGTAAAACGGCCCGGTTGGATTATCGGCTTTACAAACGCGAACATTATATTTTGTTTGTAACCAATCGTAAGAAATAAATAAGAAATATTTTTTAAGATCGGGATTATAAATTATTTCAGCTCCCTCAATATTTCCATTGTAAACACTATTGGTAAACCCTCTGTTGGCAATGCGTTTGCCTTTATCGCCTGCAATTGCAGCCAACCCTGTTGATGGATCTAATTTTAAAAAATAAATTCCATCCCATGCAGAACCATAATACATATAATGGTCTCCTGCAGGAGTTATTACAACAGTGGGATCGATAGCATTGGTTTGAATAGTGTTATCGTTAGCAGAAGTAACAACAACGCCTCTTTCAGTCCAGGGGCCATCGGGAGAAGTGGCAGTGGCTAATCCAATTACACTTAATCTTGCCACTGCAGATGATAAGGAATAATACAACCTGTATTCACTGCCGGCTTTCATTACATAAGGCGCCCACAATGCATCGAACGGAGTAACGCCTTTTTGTGTAATATATGCTGCACCGGCAGAAGGCAATGAATTAAAAACCCAACCAACAAATTCCCACTGAACCAAATCTTTCGATCTTCTGATTTGAATACCCGAACGCACAGTAATACCAAAGCCAACATCGGTACTATAGCAATAATAATAATTACCAAATTTTTTAATAGATGGATCATGAACATTATAAGTTGCCCATTTTGTATAACTGGCAAATGAAGCTACATCTGCATAAGTATCGTTGATTGAATTAATATCAAAGGCAACGGGTGTTGGTATTCCGCTTCCGTTATTGTTATTATTTGATTTGCTGCATGAGGCAAGCAAACAAACAAATGATATAAAATTAAAAACTGTCACAAAAGTTATTTTATGCTTAATAAAATTTACAGGATAAAATTTTTTAATAACAATCATCAATATTCCTTATTTATTGTTTTATCAATTTCCATTGCTGCGTTAAAGAAGAACTACTGCTGTTTTGTTGTAAAGTACTGCCATCGGTTGTGTTGCTGCCTGCATCTAAACACAAGCCCGTTGCAAGGTTTACAATTTTATAATATCCGGCATCTGCCGCCTGAATTATCCACTGCTGGCTGCTTTGCGGCGTTGCCGGAAAGTTTCTACTCATTTGCAAAACGTTAGAACCATTTGCTGTGTTGCTGCCTGCATCTAAACATAAACCACCGCCTAAATTATAAATCCAATAATATCCATTTACATAGGATAGTTCCCACGATTGATTGTTACCTGCAGCTAAGTTATTTTGAAATACATTAGATGAATTTACAATTGATCCATGGCTATCTGCATATAAACCTGTTGCATGGTTTTGAAGCGTGTAAGTACCGTTGGGCAAAGTGCCGGGCCATATTTGGGGCAAGCCCCACGACCAGCGAAACATATTATCAATACCAGGATTTACCTCGTTTAAATTGCTGTTCGAATAATACCATCGGTACGTATCAATATCATTGACTCCCGACCATGCGATAGACCCCATAGTATTGTCTTTCGCAAAACTTAATGCACCATTTAAAAAAGCAACATCGTTTTCGGCATTGGATTGTGTTTGCTTCCAAAAATCAAAAGTGTGAAAATTTTCTACTCCAATTTCTGTTACTATTGTTCTTGATGCATAATTGCCCACTAAACTTTTCATTTTGTTATACGCATCTGTCCAAAATGTATAAGCAGGCCAAAACCACCAGTAGCAATGAAATCCTAAATATTGATAAGCTAACCGAGAATCACTGCCAATGGTAGTTACATCAGATGCATAACCGGTTCCATCAAAAATACACTTGCCATCCAAAGGACTATATGTTGCAAGGAAATCGGCATATAATAAAAGCAAATTGGCGGCAGTATAAGTGTGTGGTTCGTTAAGCGGTTCATAAAGAATATTTGCATTATTTTTATATACATTATTTACCGCTGTCCACATCGATTTCCATTGATCTGAATTGGAAACCACCCCGCCAATCGGATCCCAAAAGCAAAGAATAACATTGCAACTATCTGCAACAATAGCATTAATGGCTGCCTGATAAACGGGCCAATAATTACTATTGCTTGTTGTGCCGTAATTAACAGGCATTCGAATAGTAGTACCCCCGCTTGTTTTCAGAGCATCGGCAATTCGTTTGGCAACTGCAGCAGCCTGCCCTGCGGTTAATGACGAGGAAAGACCGCTTGGCTGCACAACACCATTGGGTTGTTCGTTGCCATTGGGGTCGGCCCAATTAATACCACGAAAAGAAAGTGAACTTTTTAATGTAATATGTGCAAGTGTAGAAAAATTATAAACAGTTCCATAAACTTCTTTGCCGCTTTTATCTTTTATATATGGTTTTAAATAATAGGTAGTGCCATTCGTTAAACCGGTAAGGTCAACCCGATAAGTGCCATTACCTGAAACCAGGGCAGCATAGACTTTTGTAACATTTGCAGTAACAGCATTATCTGTGCTATAAACTACAGCTCTATCTACTACATTGCTTTCGCCAGATTTGATTGAAAAATATAATGATGCACTTGTATAAGTAACCTGATTTGTAGAATCGAATGATAAAGTAATTGATGCAGGTGTAGGTGTTGTTCCACCCCCACTATTATTATTGTTATTGATATTGCCCGATTTACTGCAAGCAGCAAACACAACAATAACCAAAATAAGGTTGAGTAATTTCATAGCAATTCTTTTTGAAGTAGGGAATTAGCAATCAGAAATGAGAGTGAAAGATGGATAAATTTTAATCACATCAATTTAATTAATTCTTAAAATCGAAGTTTAGATATTTTAAAAAAAGCAGTGCCTGTTATGCCAGGGCACTGCTTTGTAAACATCAATTTTAGTACCTTTTAATTTTGAATTAAATGAATATAATCCAACCTGAAATAGCTTCCAGGGTTACCATTTCCAACAATATTCCCTAAAAACCCTATGGATACGGATTGAGGAGTAGTAATGGTGAAATTTACACTTTTATCTTCAGTGGCACTAGGAGTTGTTGTGCCTACATTGGCGCCATTGAATAACAGCGTATAACCTAATGCTGTTGATAAATTAGGGAGAGATGGGATACCTGTATTTCCGGCAGCTATCACACAATACACTGACGAATTTTGTTGAATTTCTGAATAATAATGGAAGGTAAGCGTATAACTGCCTGCCGGTAAAGGCAATGCTGTAACCTGATAAATTTTTCCATCAACCACAGGTGTATTACCCCATGTTTCCCAATTTATTGCGCCGGCAGTTCCCCACCAATCCCATACAGGGTCTATTGCCCATCCACCGTAGGCGTTGCCATTATTTTTATTTAACGCACCGGCATTGGCAATCCAGGGTGCTGCAAGCCTTCCAAATCTCCCATCATAATTAATACCCTGAACACTAGGCCCAACATTCGATAAATATAGTTGAGTAACATCGGCTTTAACACTGTGTGGTTGATAGGGTGTATAAAAAGTGTCAATAGCTGTTGCATTAGGCAAATAAGCTGTACGATAAGTAAATAACGAGCCTAATTTATAAACAGGCAAAGTTGAAGTTTGCCCTGCTAATTTTGAAGTAACAACAGTATCGTGTGCTGCGTTAAAACTGTCGGTATATTTAATTTCTATGTATTGCACACCAGCGGCACTGCTTATATCTGCCCAGGTAATTAATGCCGAAGCATTGTTTTGCATTGAAGCATCAGAAACACCACGATTTACCAG
>DATAMD010000056.1:0-9517 GCA_036260755.1 Chitinophagaceae bacterium
ACTTTATTCAAAACATTTTATCGTTGGCTTCAAAAAAATTATTACCGAAGAAAACACTTCCAACTATTAAAAAAGAAAATTCTTTTTTTGAGGATGTATATGATGTAGTGCGCCAGATTCCCAAAGGCCGAGTAACTTCTTATGGCGCCGTTGCGTCTTATTTGGGAACAAAGATGAGTGCAAGAATGGTGGGCTGGGCAATGAACGGATCATTTCACATTAAACCAAAAGTTCCTGCACACAGAGTTGTTAACCGAAACGGAATGCTTAGCGGCAAGGCACATTTTGCTACGCCAACATTAATGCAGGAATTATTGGAAAAAGAAAAGATCAAGATTAAAAACGATATTATTATTGATTTTGAAAAAAAATTTTGGGATCCTGCAAAAGAATTAGCGTTATAAAAAATGAATTTTCTTTTTTGAATGACCTGAACAATTTAAAACATCAATAAATAAAATGAATCCTACTGTTGATTTTTATTTCAGTAAAGCCACAACCTGGCAAAAAGAAATTGAGAAATTAAGATTGATTGTTCTTAATTGCGGTTTAACTGAAGAATTAAAATGGGGTTGCCCCTGTTATACGTTTCAAAAAAATAATATCGTTTTAATACATGTATTTAAAGAATATTGCGCACTGTTGTTTTTCAAAGGTGCATTGCTGCATGATACCAATGGGATCCTGATCCAGCAAACCGAAAATGTGCAGTCTGCACGCCAGATACGATTTACCAATGCTCAGGAAATAGTGAAAATGAAAACTATTTTAAAAGCCTATATTTTTGAAGCCATTGAAGTAGAAAAAGCCGGTTTGAAGGTAACACTGAAAAAAACTTCTGATTATCCCATCCCCGATGAATTTAAAAATATATTAAACAAAATTCCTGCTTTAAAAAAAGCTTTTGAAGCATTAACACCGAGGCGGCAAAGAGCCTATCTTTTTTATTTTTCGCAACCCAAGCAATCCAAAACCCGTGAGTCGAGGATTGAAAAATGTATGCAGCAAATTCTTGATGGAAAGGGGTTGAATGATTAATAGCCGATTAGGAAATCAATGATAATACGGACTGATCATCAAATACACCACTGGTCCGCTCACTGCCACATAAAACCATAACGGCCATGTATATTTTGCAAGTTTTTTATGCGCATCAAACTCGGCAGTGAGTGCTCGGTATGCAGTGTATAAAATAAAGGGTAAAATAATTGCTGCTAAAAAAATATGCGTAAACAGAATGGTGAGATAAATAATTTTTACAGCTCCTGTTCCTCCAAATTTTGTTTCGCCTGCCAGCAAATGATGGGCAATATAACTCACCAAAAAAACAACCGATAATATCAGCGCAGTAAACATTAATTTTTTGTGCAGTAAATAATTTTTATTTTTTACTGCTATCAAAGCAACAACTAATAAAACTGCAATAACAGAATTAATGATGGCATTGGCTGTTGCAAACACATGCACATTAAAACCAAGGTCAACAGTTAACTTAAACCGGCTTAATAACAGCACCGCTACAAAAACAACAAAAGAAAAAATGCCGATTAAAATTTTTGCCTGTGGATCGTTTTTTTTAATGCTTGCCTGTAACATAAAAGTTTATTGGTTTATTAGTTTAATGGTTTATTGGTTGTTGGTTTAGTAGTTACATTATATCATCTACAATCTACAAGTAAACTAATAAACCAATTAACCAATAACTATCATCCATTTATTTTTCTTCGTGCAGATAAATACACTGCAAAAATAATCACAAGCACAATAATTATTAACCACAACCATTTTAAATTAATGATTTCGGTAAATAATTCGCCGGGGTGTTTTTTATCTTTCTCCAGCATCAGCAAGCCAATATCTCTGGCTAATTGTTTTAAGGATGTGCTGTCTCTGTCCAAGCCATCATAATAACCGCGTACAATCATATCCCTGTCAATCAAAACAAAACGGCTGGTGTGCACAAAATCGGGATCGATGGGTTCCATACTAAATTTATCAACCTTCAATTCTTCAAATGCAAAACGATAAATAGAATCTCTGCTGCCTGTTAACATCCAGTAATTATCGGGGTTAACACCAAAGCGGTCGGCATAATCTTTTAACACACTTACCGAATCTCTCTGCGGATCGATGCTCATAGAAATAAACTGAACAATTGATGTGTCTATTTTATTTCTAACATCGCCGCCTTTCATAAACGATTGCTGTAACTTAACCATGTTGTGCGTAAGCGACGGGCAAATGCTGCGGCAACTTGTAAAGAAAAAATCGAGTACAATAATTTTTCCCTGTTTGCTGTATAAGTTAACCGTATCGCCTAACTGATTAATTAATTTTATGTCGGAAGTTTTATGCCAGATGCTGTCCTGCATTTCTTTTCCGTTACGAACAGTTGTAACAATGCTATCCAGTAAAAGTTTGCGCGGCATCACCACAGCTTTATCGCTTGTTACCTGCAAAACGATATAACAAAATAATGGCAGTAATACTGCGATCATTAATGCCAACAATGCTTTTTTACTCATAAAATATTTTTAATAAAAAAACCATCGCCATGTAGCGATGGTTGATAAACGTTTATTAAAAAAAGAAACATCAAAACAAAATTAATCCACCGCTTTTTTAATTTCTTCGGTTTTGATTTCTTTTAGCTCTGATTTCTTCTCAACTTTTTTAGTGCTTAATTCTTTTTTATACGGATCGTAAGTATTTTTTAAATGATTAAAAGAATTGCCATCGTATAAAAATGCAAAGATGAACCAAATAAAAATTAATAAAGGAACAACGATGGTCATAATTAAATTCTTTACTTCATGTTTTAAGTGCATGAAATAACCAACGATATAAAATGCTTTCGCTAACATTAAAATAATAATGATGCCTTTAATCGTTAACCGCAAATGTTGATTTTCCATTCCCATCATTGCAAAACCCAAAGCCAGTTCAATAATAGTTAAGATGCTTAAAATAACGGTAACTCTTATTACTTCTTTTTTCCCGTCGTGCTGATGTGCAACTGCTGTATGTTCCATGTTAGATGATTAAAATAAGATGATTAATTTTTTTAGACCAGATAGAAACAAGTAAATACAAACACCCAAACCAAATCTACAAAGTGCCAGTATAATCCTGCTTTTTCGATCATTAAATAATGACCGCGTTTTTCGAATTTATCAGTCAATGTCATAATCAACATTACAATATTAATGATCACACCGCTGAAAACGTGAAAGCCATGAAAGCCGGTTATGGTAAAAAAGAAATTAGTAAAGCCCGTTGTTGATTGTGTTCCATCGGCATTCATAAATGGATTTCTTCCCCACCATGCACCTTCATGAAACAAGTGTGTCCATTCCCATGCCTGGCAACTCAAGAAAGCCAAACCACCTAAAATGGTTAACAGCAAATTAATTACCACTGCATTTTTTTTCATTTGCTGGCCGGCCTGCACTGCTAACACCATTGTTACAGAACTGATGATTAAAATAAAAGTCATGATACTTACAAACACCAATGGTGCATGTGAGTTTTCTCCTGCCAGTGGATACGATTTAAAAACTTCGTTTGGATTAGGCCATCCGTTTGTTGCAAAACGTGTTGTTCCGTACGCAATTAAAAAAGCTCCGAAAGTAAAAGCATCACTCATCAAAAAATACCACATCATTAATTTACCATACTCTACCTTGAAGGGGCTCTTACCTCCGCTCCATAATTTTTCGGGTACTGCTGCTGTTGTTGTTGACATAATTTTTGTTAGGTTATGTTCGCAAATTTATTGGCTTAAAATCAAAATAAACAAATTCAATAAAAAAACCACTCACTATCTGATCCACATAAAAAATATAAATAAATATATCCAAAGCACATCTACAAAATGCCAGTAAGTGCTCATCATTTCAATCGTAACAACATTTATATTATTTTTTTTACCGTTTAATGATCTGAAAAAAATAATTAAAATAGCAATTACGCCGGCTAAAACATGCAGCACATGAAACCCAACAATCACGCCGAGAAAAGATGCGGCAGCATTACTGCCCGGGCCAAATAATTGTATGCCGCTATCATTTAATTGCTTAAATCCAACAAATTGCAACACGCAAAACACAACACCTGAAAACGCAGTTGCTGCAATCAATAATTTAAATTTATTTATATCGTTTGCCTTTATTTTTTTTAATGAAAGCTGAACCGCAATGCTGCTTAAAATAATTATCACGGTAGAATACCAAAACACTTTCGGCAAATCAAAATCTAACCATTGGCTTTGATTGCGTTTAACAATATAAGCGCTGGTAAATGCGGCAAACATCATGCAGATGCTGCCCATTGCCGCCCACAAAAAAAATTTATGCGAATGAATTCTTTTTGTTTCATTTGGTCCCACGATAGTCATGATCACTCTTTTTTATTTTGTTATCAACTTTTATACTTTACTCAACTGCAGTGGCGTCGCACACTTCAACTACAACACCACATGCAGCTTATCTGCCAGCAATGCCAATAAAACAATGGGCAAATAAATATAACTGCTAAACATCACACGACGCGCAGCTTTTACATCCATTTCTCTGTATAATCTTATACATTGAAATACCATAAATAAATTACATGCAATTAAAATCCACATGCTTACTTTTCCGCTTATTCCAAAATAATATGGCAACATTCCAACAGGTATCATCAACACGCTGTACATAATTGCCTGTAATGCCGTAAACTTTGTTGGCCCTTTGGGGCTCGGTAATAATTTAAAACCAACTTTTGTATAATCGCCATGTGCCACCCATGCAATTGCCCAAAAATGCGGGAACTGCCACAGGAACTGAATGCTGAATAATATCCATCCGCCCGTCCAACTGATTTCCTGATTATAAAAACCCGCAAGCCATCCAATCAAGCAAGGCAATGCACCCGGAAAACCACCAATTAAAACAGCAACCGAATTAATTGTTTTTAATGGTGTGTAGATGTACGCATAAATAAATAAACTTAATGCCGAAATCAATGCCGATGATAAATTAAAAAAATACCACATCATAAAAACACCAACTACGCCGGCAATCAATGCAAAAATATAAGCTTCCTGCTGGCTCATTCTTCCATTGGCAACAGGGCGCATTTTGGTACGCTTCATTTGTGCATCGGTATCTTTTTCTACTGCCTGATTAATGGCATTGGCACTTCCTGAAACCAGCATACCGGCAACAAATAAAATAGTAATCATCTTTAAATCGTACCCGTTTTCGGGAACCAATAAAAAAGAAATCACACAAGAAAAAACAACTGTAAAACTCAAAGTGAATTTCATCAGTTGAAAATAATCTTTCACTTTCGCAACAATTGCAAAAGATACAGAAGCTGATGTGTTGATTGTTTTTGCCATTTATTTTTTAATAAATCTTTCAAGCCGAAAAACAATGCCCCGAAAATTTATCAGGGCATGTATATTATTTTTTTATGCTTGATGATTTTGCGCATTTTTTTTAATGATGACTTTCTTCTGCTCCAACAGGTGTTGTTTGAGCTATAAAATCCACTCCGTCTTTTCCATAATCATAAGGCCAACGATGCACTTCAGGAATTTCGCCTGGCCAGTTGCCATGACCCGGGCGAAGCGGTGTTGTCCATTCCAAAGTATTCGAATGCCAAGGATTTAACGATGTAACTTTTCTTCCTTTAAAGATCGAGTAAAAGAAATTAAACAAGAACAATAATTGTGTTGCAAATACAATCATTGCAACAGTGCTGATGAATCTGTTCAGTTCAGCAAATTGTTTAAAGCTTTCCCAGTTGCTGTAATCGTAGTAGCGGCGCGGCATTCCGGCTAACCCTTCGTAGTGCATAGGCCAGAAAATTAAATAAGCACCTGCAATGGTTATCCAAAAATGGATATATCCCAAAGTGTTATTCAAATGCTTGCCATACATTTTAGGATACCAGTGATATATACCGGCAAACATTCCAAACATAGATGCAACACCCATTACAATGTGAAAGTGTGCAATAACAAAATAAGTATCGTGCAAATGAATATCTAATGCAGAGTTACCTAACCATATACCTGTTAATCCGCCCGAAATAAATAAACTTACAAAACCAATGGCAAACATCATTGCCGGAGTAAAACGAATGTTTCCTCTCCACAAAGTAGTTAACCAGTTAAATACTTTAATAGCCGATGGAACCGCAATTAATAAAGTAAGCAATACAAATATGGAACCGAGGAATGGATTTAATCCGGTAACAAACATGTGGTGCGCCCATACTAAAAATGCAAGTATCGCAATCGAAAACATAGAACCGATCATTGCCATATAACCAAAGATGGGCTTGCGTGCATTAACCGACATGATCTCACTCACCATTCCCATTGCGGGTAATAAAATAATATATACTTCTGGATGGCCTAAAAACCAGAAAAGGTGCTGGAATAAAATAGCACTGCCGCCTTCATTTGGTAAAGCACCAACACCCGACACAAAAATATCAGACAGATAAAAACTTGTTCCAAAATTTCTGTCAAAAATTAATAATATAAATCCTGATAATAAAACAGGGAATGATAACACACCTAAAACAGCAGTGAAAAATAATGCCCAAATAGTTAATGGTAATCTGGTCATGCTCATTCCTTTGGTACGCATGTTTAAAATAGTAACGATATAATTTAAACCGCCCAATAAAGATGATACAACAAATAATGCCATTGCAATGATCCACAAATCCATACCGGTCTTAGATCCCGGCGATGCACTGCCCAAAGCACTTAACGGCGGATAAGCCGTCCAGCCTCCGCTGAATGGCCCTGTTTCAACAAACATAGAAGAGATCATTACACAACTTGCGGCAAAGAAAAACCAGAATGAAAGCATATTCATAAACGGCGATGCCATATCTCTTGCTCCAACCTGCAGCGGAATTAAAAAGTTTGCAAAGGTTCCGCTTAATCCGGCTGTTAATACAAAGAACACCAAAACGGTTCCGTGTGTTGTAACTAAAGCGTAATAAGCTTCAGGAGTGATTTGTCCGTCTTTCACCCACCACTTTCCTAATATATCTTCTAACCATGCAAAATGCGAATCGGGATAGCCCAATTGCAAGCGAAACAATACGCTCATCAATCCGCCTAAAACAGCCCAAACCATTCCTGTAATGAGGAATTGTTTTGCAATCATTTTATGATCCTGACTGAACACATATTTAGTAATAAATGTTTCATGATGATGATGTTCATGATGTGTGTCATGCGAATCATGTGAATGAAGATTTGCTTCGTTACTCATATTAAGTCTTTGTTCAGATAATTATTTATAAATACAACAAACAGAAATTCTATCGAATTATTTTTTAATTTTTTGCTATCGTTTTTGCAGTGCTGTCGGTCTTAGGCGCATTGGGATCTTTATCCGGAAAATTTTGCAAATACAATGGTTTTTGTTTAGCCAGCCACATATCGTAATCTTCCTGTTCAACCACTACAATTACACCTTTCATAGAATAATGGCCATTGCCGCACATTTGATCGCAACTTATTTCGTATTGAAAACTTTCGTTGCCTGTAATTTTTTTCATTTCTTCTGTGGTGTATTTTGGTGTAAACCACATGGTAGTTGGTATGCCGGGAACCGCATCCATCTTTAAACGAAACTGAGATAAGCCAACATCATGTATCACATCGCGTGAACCGATAATTAATTTTACAGGTTTGCCTTTTACAACATACATGGTTTGTTCTGTAACAATATCATCGTGCGATGCAGGATCATCTTTTAAATTTAATGCTGCATTATCGCTCCATATTAATCCTAAAGAATTTGATGCAGGATCGATGTTTTTATAATATTTTTTTCCGAACTGATTATCGCTTCCGGGATATCTGAATATCCAACCAAATTGTTTTCCTGTAACTTCCACCACCATTGCATTTTGAGGTGCATCGCTTGTAAAATAATACCAGTTACGCAAGCCAAAAATTACCAGCCCTGTTAAAACAATGGCCGGTACTGCGGTCCATAAAAATTCTAATTTATTGCTGTGTGCGAAGTAAAAAACTTTGCGTTTATCATCTTCCTGATATTTATAACTGAACCAGAACAATAAAATTTGAGTGATGATAAAAACAATTCCGGTAATGGCTAATGTAATCCATAGCATCGAATCAACTCTTTCGCCCTGAACACTTGCAGCATCGTGGGCTAATAATGTTTTACCAAACAATAATTTGTTGCAGTACCAAACACCGATTAAGCCTGCTATCAAAAAGCCAATCATCAAAAAGCCATTTATTTTATTGACGTTTTTGCGGTTCTGGTCTTCGCCTTTTAATATTCCTACGTATTCGCTTGCTTTCGATATTTGAAAAATAATAAGGAAAACAAGAAGAATTACGATTGCTGTTAAATATATTGTCATGTTGTTAGGTTTATGCTTAATATAGAATAACAATCCAAACTTTACGATATGTTATACAGTGTTATGTATGATGTATAATACTTTCTTTTAAAAATGGGTGATATTTTGAAACCAGTGGTTTTTTTGTCAAAGCTTTTGCAACAAATAATATCATCAATCCAACAAATAAACTAAGGATTCCAAAATCCAACCATCCTAATGTTACATGTTCTTTGCTGATGCTTCCTATAACCATTTGATAAAAATCGATCCAATGCCCAAACAAAATCAATACCGCCATAAATGTTACGAGTGTATAATTTCTTTTGGTTGAACGTTTCATTAAAATTAATAACGGGCAAATAAAATTGATGATGAGGTTTAAGAAGAAAATTCCTTTATATACACCCTGCACCCTGTGTTTGAAATACAATGTTTCTTCGGGTTGGTTCGAATACCATATCAACATGTATTGAGAAAACCATAAGTAAGTCCAGAAGATAGAAAATGCAAACATAAATTTTCCCAGATCGTGCAAATGCTCTTCATTGGTATATTCCAGATATCCTTTGTTCTTTAAATAAATAACCCATAATGCTATTAAGCTTATGCCGCTTACAAACGAACTTGCAAATGTGTACCAGCTATACATAGTGCTGTACCAATGTGCATCTAAACTCATTAACCATAACCAGGGTACGGTAGAACCAACAGTTAATGCAAACCATACAATAAACAATGCTGCTCTTACAGTATTTCTCCAAATAAACGATGCGCCTGTTTCACCGTTAAACACAGCCTGATCTGCTTCATTGCTTAATTGCCTCATTCTCCATCCCAATAAACTCCATAGGCCAACAGCCAATAAAGTCCAGATGGTAAAAAATTTCACATTTAAAAATCCTGATTTAGCTTTTAATACATCATCATTGGCAACAGCATTTGTATCTAACCAATGATAGATATGGTGGTTGCCTGAGAAAACAACAAACAATAAAACTGCAACTGTTATAGATCCGAAGATGGGAACCATTGTAGAAATAGCTTCGGGAATGCGGCGGAAAGATTGTTGCCATCCACCCATTGCCAAAGTTGTGATACAAATAAAAAACATACTTGCATT
>DATAMD010000089.1:0-1569 GCA_036260755.1 Chitinophagaceae bacterium
ACAGTTTTATTTATTGTACCCGCACATTTTATGTGAGCTATTCTTGGTTCCACCTTATCAATTGTTTTATTGGTTAGTTCTGCCACTGCTTTAGCAACAGCTTCTTTACCCGGAGCACAAAGGTTAGGTGCTACATCAGGATTTAAAACTACGGCCTCTGCATAAGCTTGACAACCAGCAAATCCACATGCACCACATTGTCCTTTTGGTAGTATATCTTCAACAACATTAATAAGAGGATTTACTTCAACAGCAAACTTTTTATTTGCATATGCTAGAATAAACCCAAAAGTAATGCCGACAATACCCATTACTATTAAAATCATAACTGCAGTATTCATAATTCTTTTCAACTCCTTCCTACAGTGTAATCATTCCAGAGAACCCAAGAAAAGCGAGAGCCAGCATACCTGCTAAAATAAATGCAATACCAAGACCTTCAAGTGGTTTAGGTACATCAGCATATCTTAGCTTTTCTCTTAAACTTGCCATAAGGATTAATGCTAAAGCAAAGCCTATACCAGACCCAATAGCATGCACTACACTTTTTATAAATGGATAATTTGATTCTGTATTTAATAGAGGGACACCGAGCACAACACAGTTTGTAGCAATCAACAGCAAATAAATCCCCCACATGTTGTATAAATTAGGTAGATATTTTTTAATTACCATTTCTAAAAGCTGAACAAAGCTGGCAATCAGTAGAACAAAAACAACTGTAGTCAGAAAGGTTAACTGAAATGGAAGTAACACAAAATTATAAACAGCCCATGCTAAAATTGAACTTAATGTTATAACTGAAGTTACAGCCATGCCCATGCCAATAGAAGCATTTAAATTTTTGGATACTCCAAAAAAAATGCATAAGCCTAAAAACCTTGTCAAAACAAAGTTATTTACAACTACTGCACTTATAAAGAGAGTAATATATTCTTTCATTATACTTCACCCTTCTTAATTTGAAATTTCTCTTTGCGTTGATCGAAAAGATTAATAGCACCAATCATATAACCAATTAATATAAAAGCACCTGGAGGCAAAATCATAATTAATGCTGGATTGTACCAGGCTCCCAATACTTTGAAGCCAAAAATAGATCCAGCTCCAAAAAACTCACGAATAATACCAATGGATGTCATCGCAAGAAGAAACCCACAGCCCATACCTAATCCATCAAAAAAAGAAGGGATTACAGAATTTTTTGAAGCAAAAACCTCTGCACGTGCTAGAATAATTGCAAAAACTACAATTAATGCTAGGTATATACCCAACGCCTTATACATTACAGGAAAATATGCTTGTAATACTAATTGCACTACGGTAACAATAGTTGCTATAGATGTTATATAAACAGGCACACGAACCTTAGAGTTAATAAAATTTCTAGTCAGTGATACTATAGTATTATTTGCAGTTATAACAAACAATACTGATAACCCCATAGTTAACGCATTAGTTGCTGTCGTAGTTACTGCTAGCGCAGGACAAAGACTGAGGGCAAGACGAAAAATTGGATTTTCTGCAAACAAACCTTTATTAAATATTTTCCATATCTCTTTCATACTT
>DATAMD010000096.1:0-5330 GCA_036260755.1 Chitinophagaceae bacterium
CAGTATCCCATGGCCTTTCAGGTTTGATGATATGCCCTGGTTCAGATCATTATATTAAAAAATTAAAAGCCGATATTAAAAAAATATCGGCTTTGTGTTTATGGCATCAACTGTTGTGTTACTTAAAAATTTATATCTCACAGATCATACTGTTTTTAAAGTACAAGTGTGCGACGCCACCGCAGACCGGTAAAGCGTTGCAGCTTGCTACAAAATATATTTAACAGAAAATTTATTTGTGAATTGCTTTGCGGGTACAGAAAACAGTTGTAATTTATCATCAATTAAAAACGATTGTACCATGATTAAATTTCACGATATTAAAATCGGTGACTTTGTTCGTGCCGAGTATAATGGCAAAATTTGGGAAGGTGAAGTAACCCGTTTAAACGGCGATGAAAAACAAGTTTGTGTTGAAACGGAAGTGCAGGAGTTTTGGTTTGAACCCGAACATCTGCGGCCGATTCCGATTACCGATGAAAGCCTTTCCGGCATTGGGTTTGAAAAAGAAGTGTTACCAGATGGCGAGGTAAAATACAAGAAAGATTCTTTCAGGATTTTATTGCATAAGCCTGATAGTTTTTCGCATTTTGATATGTGGTACCGCGAAGATAAACGCCATCATCCCGATGTTCATTTTATTCATCAACTGCAGAACCATTATTATGATATGACTAAAGTTCACCTTACAAAATAAGCCGATAAAATTTCCTTTTATCATCAAAACAAAACGGGCAGCCTTAATAATTTGGGCTGCTTTTTTTATTTTACTACATTCAGCTTTCATTTATAATTTATGAGAAAAAGAATTTTATTTTTTGTGTTGATGGTATTTGTTTTTTTTAATTGCCCTGCACAAATTGTACAAAGCCCCGAACAGTTTTTAGGTTATAAAATAGGGACAAGGTTTACACGGTATCATAAAATTGTTGAATATTTTAAAGCCGTTGCACAAGCCAAACCCGATATGGTTAAAACCGAAAAGTATGGCGAAACAAATGAAGGCAGAGAGTTAATGCTGGCATATATTGCCTTGCCCGAAAATTTAAAAAAGTTAGATGCCATCCGCAAAAATAATTTGCGCATTGCCGGTTTATCGAAAGATAAAATGGCTGCTGTTACCGATGCCGCACCGGCAATAGTTTGGTTAAGTTATAATGTGCATGGAAATGAAGCTGCATCGAGCGAAGCAGCAATGCTTACTTTGTTTGCATTGGTTGATGAAAATAATTTGCAAACAAAAGAGTGGTTAAAAAATACGGTTGTCATTATCGATCCCTGCATCAATCCTGATGGAAGAGACCGTTATGTAAATTGGTATAATACTGCTGTTGGAAAAAATTATAATGTAGATCCGCAGGCAAGGGAACATCAGGAACCATGGCCACGCGGAAGAACCAATCATTATAATTTTGATTTAAACCGCGATTGGGCCTGGCAAACACAAATCGAAACTCAACAGCGCCTCGTAAAATATAATGAATGGATGCCGCAGGTGCATGTTGATTATCACGAGCAGGGATATAATGCACCTTATTATTTTGCACCTGCATCCGAGCCATATCATGAAGTGATAACACAATGGCAAAGAGATTTTCAAAACCTGATTGGAAGAAACCATGCAAAATATTTTGATGCAAACGGTTGGCTATTTTTTACAAAAGAACGGTTTGATTTATTTTATCCGTCGTACGGTGATACTTATCCAATGTACAACGGCGCCATTGGTATGACTTTCGAACAAGGCGGCATTGATGCGGGATTGGGCATTAAACAAAGCAGCGGCGATACTTTAACTTTTGTTGATCGTGTAACACATCATTTTACAACAAGTTTATCAACCATCGAAACATCTTCAAAAAATGCACAAAGATTAATTGATGAATACAAGAAATTTTTTGATGATAACCGCAATGCAAAAAACGACGAATACAAAACCTATATCGGAACCGGTAAGGATGCAAATAAAATTGCTGCGGTAAAAAAATTATTAGACCGCAACGGAATTGAATACAGCAATGTTAGCGGCAAAATAAAAGGCTATCGTTATTTCACCGGTAAAGAAGAAGAAGCACAGTTGGATGAAAATGCCATTGCTGTTTCGATGTACCAATCAAGAAGTTCAATAGCTAAAGTTTTGTTTGAACAAAAAAGCAAATTAAGCGATAGTGCCACTTACGATATTACTGCATGGAGCATTCCTTATGTTTATGGCGTTGAAGCGTATGCATTGAAAGAAAAGAAAGACGGAATTGCATCAACAACAGCAAAAGAAATTACAGTTGATAATTCTTCGTACGGTTATTTAATTCCTTACACATCGCTTAACAGTGTGCAACTGCTGGCTTATTTATTAAAGAATGATGTAAAAGTTCGTTATGCGGATAATCCGTTCACGTATAAAAATAAAAATTACGATCGCGGAACTTTGATTGTTTTAAAAACAAGTAATGCATTCGATAATTGGAATGCATTGGTAAAAGAAGCGGCACAAAAATTTAATGTGCAGGTTGATGCAGTGTTAACCGGATTCATGGATAAAGGTGCTGATTTTGGTAGTCCCGATGTGCATCTTATCCATGCACCTAAAATTGCGTTGATAACCGGAGATCAAGTGGCAGCAGGCGATGCAGGCGAAGTGTGGAATTTGTTCGATCAAACATTCAATTATCCGATCACACAAATTTTAGCAGCCGATCTGGGCCGCTTAGATATTAAAAAATATTCTGTCTTAATTTTTCCCGATGGTAATTATCAAAAATTTAGCGATAAAACAATGATTGAAAAATTAAAGGATTTTGAAACCGGCGGCGGAAAAATTATTGCCGTTCAGGGTGCAGTTGCAGCATTTGCAAATAACAGTGAGTGGGGAATAAAAAGTAAAGAAGATAAAACCGATGCAAAAGAAAATAAAGACAACAAAGATGATTATGCAACACTGAAAAAGTTTGCCGATCGTGACAGAGATTTCCTCAGCGATTTTATTCCCGGTGCCATTTATAAAGTTGATGTCGATAATACACATCCATTGGGCTTTGGTTATCCAAATTATTATTACACGTTAAAACAGGATGCAGCTATGTACGAATTTTTAAAAGACGGATGGAATGTTGGCGTATTAAAAAAAGATAATTATGTAGCGGGTTTCAGCGGATTTAAAGTAAAAAATAAATTAAAGGATAGTGTGTTGTTTGGTGTAACCGAAAATGGCAGCGGCTCCTTTGTTTTCTTTGCCGATAACCCGATATTCAGAATGTTTTGGGAGAACGGAAAAATGTTATTCGGTAATGCAGTGTTTTTGGTTGGCGAATAATTTTTTTTATTGAACGGGCTGCAAATCTTGTGGCATCGCCTGTTGCGTCGCACACTTGTACGAGGAAAGCTATGAGCTATTAGCCTCGAGCTGTGAGCATTTGC
Source organism: Chitinophagaceae bacterium (assembly GCA_036260755.1). Lineage (GTDB taxonomy): Bacteria > Bacteroidota > Bacteroidia > Chitinophagales > Chitinophagaceae > CAIQDX01. The sequence goes on from DATAMD010000096.1 coordinate 3,418, forward strand.
TCGAAGCTCATGGCTCGCTGCTCGCAGCTTCAACTGTACAAGTGTGCGACGCAACCGAAGCTCCATCTGTGTTTCGTAAGCCCGGACAAAAATAATTTTATCCATTCATTGCATTAAAATGCAACTCGCCAAAATTTTGCAGAGATGATAATTTTAAATCGGCAGCACCCCAACGTTCTTCTTTTAATTGCGCATGATGCGGAACAATAACACATTTCATTCTCGCAGCTTTTGCGGCAATCATTCCGTTAAACGAATCTTCGAAACAAATACATTCGAAAGGAGAGGCGTTTAATTTTTGAGCACAATTCAAATACACTAACGGATTGGGTTTGCCGAATTCTAAATCTTCGGCCGATGCGGTTGCCAATACAAATTTTTTTATATCGAGTAAATCGATTACCAGATCAATTAATGATTGCGGCGAAGAAGTTGCCAAACCTATTTTAAAATTTTTCTTAAAAAAGAAATCAAAAATATACGGCACACCCGGCATGATGACAGGTTTATTTTTTATTTTTTGTAAAACAATTGCTACAATTTTCTTTTCGGCTTTTTCAGCTTCTTTTTCATCAATTGCATAAACCCGAAACCATGATTGTAAAAATTCTTTTGTCCGTAATCCGGTTGTGGCAATGTATTGTTGTTCGGTTAACTTAATATTATAATCAACTAAAACTTCATCCGCAGCTTCACTCCATAAAGGTTCGCTGTCGATCAATAATCCGTCGATATCAAAAATTACAGTATTCAGTTTCATGAAATTATTTTGTGGATGCAAATGTATCGGCATCGTTGCAAACAAATGCAGATTGGCAATATTTAATTACATTCCTTATATTGCAATTCATTGTTTGCCCCAATCTAACTGAAAAATGAATTTAGCCGAAAGACTAAAACACATAAAAATTGTACGCTCCATCGTTTATGGAGTAGTAGGCGCTGCAACTTATCCCGGACTTGCATTGGTAAATAAAATAAACATTGAAGGAACCGAGCATCTTAAAAACCTGCCCAAGAAAAATGTGTTGTTTGTAAGTAATCATCAAACTTATTTTGCCGATGTAATTACTTTCATTCATATTTTTTGCGCAGTAAAATGGCGCAAGGAAAATCGACTGGGACTTCCATATTATTTAATCAATCCATTCACCAATTTATATTTTGTTGCAGCCGAAGAAACCATGAAAGGCAGTTGGATAAGCCGCTTATTTATTTTAGCCGGTGCATTAACCGTTAAACGAACCTGGCGTGCCGAAGGCAAAGAAGTGCAACGCGGATTAGATCCGTCCGATACCCGCAAAATCAATCAGGCATTGGATAAAAGCTGGGTCATCACTTTTCCGCAAGGCACTACAAAACCTTTTGCACCGGGAAGAAAAGGCACGGCGTTCATCATAAAAAATAATCATCCTGTGGTGATACCGGTTGTTATCAACGGCTTCTGGCGTGCATTTAATAAAAAGGGATTGAAATTTAAAAAACGTGGTTCGTTATTAAGCATTCGGTTTAAAGAACCATTAATTATCGATTACTCGCAAGGCATTGATGAAATATTAGATCAGGTGATGGATTCGATTGAGCAAAGTAAAAAATTTATGCTGAAAGGAAAACATCATTTGATTAATGCGTTGGATAAATAATTTTTTATTACTCGAATTTCTGCGAATTACACGAATTGGTTTTTAGTTTAAAGGTTTATTAGTTTATTGGTAGAACGATTTAGTTTTTCTTTTTTTAGTATTTAGTTTTTATTACACGAATTTCTGCGAATTACACGAATTGGTTTTTAGTTTAATGGTTTATTAGTTTATTGATAGAACGATTTAGTTTTTAGTTTTTCTTTTTTTAGAGTTTAGTTTTTAATTTATAAACAAGGCTTTTAATTCGCTTGCATCATCGGGATTCATTTT
>DATAMD010000119.1:0-1522 GCA_036260755.1 Chitinophagaceae bacterium
TGTTGAAGTGTGCGACGCAACAACAGCTTCATTCATATTCTTCAGCTTAGTACAAAAAATTATTTCTTTTGTTTAGCAGCCCAATCGTCCATTTTCTTTTCTACAATTTCCAAAGGCATGCAGCCATCTTTTAAAAACTCGTCGTGAAAATCGGATAGCTTAAAATTATCGCCCAATTGCTGTTGGTATTTATTTCTTAATTCACGAATTTTTAATGCGCCAATTTTATAACTTAATGCCTGGCCCGGAATGGCCATATACCGCTCAATTTCAGCCGTAGCGCCATTTTCATCGATTGCTTCATTATCCATCATGTAAGTAATGGCTTCTTCTCTCGTCATGTTTTTTGTGTGAATGGCAACATCAACCACCAAACGAATGGCACGATGAATTTCATCGCCCAATGCACCCATATATTGATAAGGATCGGTATATAAACCTAATTCTTTTCCCAAACTTTCGCAATACAAAGCATAGCCTTCGCCGTAAGCGCCATACCATAAAAACCTGCGAAACTTAGGCAGCTTTTCATTTTCCATTTGCAACGAACTTTGATAATGATGGCCCGGAATGGCTTCGTGCAAAAACAAACTTTCCATGCCGCTTGTGGTGTTGAATTTTGTTGCATCCAAAATAGGCACATAAAAAATGCCGGGACGCGAACCATCGGGTGAACCTTGATTATATTCGGCACTGGCGCTTGCTGCACGGAATGCTTCTGTTTGCCGAATCTCGAATTTTGATTTAGGAACACGACCATACATCTTTTTTAAATTAGGTTCCATCTTCGCATGAATGGCATGAAAAGCATTTAATACATCTTCGGGCTTTTTGTATGGCATAAATTGTTTATCGGTTTTCATAAATTCGAAAAACGATTTCAGATCGCCATTAAATCCTACGGCATTTTTTACGCTATCCATTAAACCGCGGATGCGTTTTACTTCAGATAAACCGGTGTTATAAATTTCATCGGCAGTTTTATTGGTGGTTGTCCAGTAAGCAATTTCGTAATTATACAACGCAGCGCCATCGGGCAAAGCGTTGATGCCGCTTGTGTTTCGGGCTTTGGGCAAGTATTCGTTCTTTAAAAAATTGCCTAATTTTTTATAAGAAAAAATAATATTTTTTTGAATGGATTGAGTGAAAGTTTCCGTTAATCTTTTTTTATCGGCATCTGAAAAATCTTTGGGTAATTTATTGATGGGGCCGTAAAATAAATTTTTTGTAACATCGCTGCCAACCATTGCATCCATTTGCGGAATCATTTTTTGCACCAATGATTTTGGCAGCACATAATTAGTTTCGATCCCTTTTTTAAAATATTGGATGGCACTATCTGTCCACACACTAAATGCATCCATCCGTTTCAACCAATCATCATAATTTTTTACAGTTTTAAAAGGCTGGTTCCCTTCGCCACTGCCTAATTGGCCAAAGTCTAAAGTCATTCCCCAAAACTGGTTAGCAGGAATTAAATTGGTACGAAATTTTAATCCTTCTAAACTAATTTCCATTTCGC
>DATAMD010000149.1:0-7357 GCA_036260755.1 Chitinophagaceae bacterium
AACAGGATACCCTCTTTGCGCAATAATATCATAACCCAATAAAGCATACTGATTGTTTAAACCTGCATCGCCCAATTGAAAACGCTCGAAAGGCGAAATTTGCAATTTTGGATTAAACCTTCCGATGAAGCCGTATTTGGCTGCCATCTTTAATACTAATGCTTTGTTATGCTCGGCACCATGAAAACTGGTTAATGGCAAATACCACTCGCTGTTAAACCGCCATTTATGATATTCTACCCAGTTATACGGATTTGCCTGAGTAATAAGATTGCGATCTATTGATGAAAATGGCGGTGTTATTTGCAAGCTTAACATGAAGTTTGAACCGCTGCGGGGAAAAAGAGGAACATCAACCGAATTACGTTGGATAGCAAATTTTAAGCTTAGGTTATGAGAAAACCCATTATTAAACCCGGGTAAATTAACCGGACTGATATAATAATTCACTAATTCGTATCGAACAAAACTTAATCCTACCGACGCAGAAAAATAGTTATCGGGCCAGTTTAATTGTTTACCCAAACTAACCGTTGCACCTGTTGTTCGTAAAAAAGAACTGTTGGCTGCGGCGGTTGTATAGGTTCCTGTTCTTGGATCGTACGCATTAGAAAATTTTGTATCATAAATCGAAACGGTAAGAGAATTTCTTTTCTTTCCGCCCAGCCATGGTTCGGTAAATGAAGCGTTATACGATCGGAATGCTTTTCCATTACTTTGAACACGGATACTTAATTTTTGTCCATCGCCCATTGGTAAAGGATCCCATGCAGATTTCTTTAAAATATTTTTTATTGAAAAATTATTGAATGTAACACCCAATGTACCTGTTAAGCCAATCATACCGCCCCAACCGGCACTCAATTCTAACTGGTCGCTTGATTTTTCTACAACCGAATAATTAATATCAACCGTGCCATCTTCCGGATTAGGAACAGGTGTAGGAACAATTTTTTCGGCATCAAAAAAATTCAATTGTCCGATTTCACGAACAGAACGCATCAAATCTGAGCGGCTGAATTTTTCGCCGGGTATTGTTCTTATTTCTCTCCGGATAACATATTCTTTTGTTTTATCGTTACCCGAAATACGAATATTTTTTATTGTTGCCTGCGGGCCTTCAACGATTCTGATTTCATAATCGATAGTATCGTTGTAAACGGCAGTTTCTATCGGATCGGTATGAAAAAATAAATAGCCATCATCCATGTAAATACTGTTCACATCGGCACCTTCGGGAGGACCGCCGCCCTTGCCTAATTTTTTATTTAAAAGACTAAGATTATAAATATCGCCTTTTTTAATTCCGAGAACAGTGCTCAATAAAGAATCGGGATATTTTGTATTACCGCGCCATGTAATATTTCCGAAATAATATTTATGCCCTTCACTCACTTTCATATCGATATTCAAAGCGCCGGCAGGATTATGATAAACAGTATCTCTTTCGATAACGGCATCGCGATAACCCAACGAATTATAATAATCCAAAAGTTTTTCTTTGTCTTCCAAATATTTTTTATCGTTGAATTTTGCTGCGGCAAAAAGATTTAAACGCACATAAGGATGCAATACTTTTTTTGTTTGAGAGAAAGTAAGAAACCCTTTTTCTTTTAAATAATCATCAAATGTGTAACGATGTGGCGCAATAAATCCGCCAAAATCTTCGGGTGGATAAAGCGTTAAACGCATTTCTTCTTTCGTATTCTTAAACTGTTTTTTTATTTTCGACTCGTCAACATTATTGCCAATAATATTGATATTATTGATGCGCACTTTTACTCCTTTGCTGATATTAAACATCAGCGTAACAGAATTGGTGATAGATGTATCTCTTTTTTCATCAATCCTTACTTTTATATTCTGATATCCTTTATCGGCATAGTATTTATTAATGGCATCAACTGTAGATCGTTTCATGTTTTCGGTAACAACACGCCCCGATACCAGTCCGGCTTTCGATAATAAGTCGTCGCTTTCTCCTTTGCGCACGCCTTTAAAATAGAACTTAGCTAATCTGGGCCTTTCTGTAACATCAATTTCTAAACTGATATTTTTACCTTCTAATTTTGTGAAATATATCTGAACATTACTAAAATAATTTTGTGCCCAGAGTTTTGTGATGGCTTTAGAAATATTATCGCCGCCGGGAATTGTTATTTCATCACCAATATTTATTGAGGCAATTGATAATAAAAGATTTTCATCAAAGTATCTGTTACCAACAACTTTAATATCGGCGATTTTATATTTTTTAGGTACTTTTTGATTGAGGATATTAATTAAATCTGCATCAATGGAAGTTATAGTTGTATCAGAAGTTTTTTCCTGAGAGTAAACCAACGAACTAATGAAGCTTGAAACAAAAGCCAGCACTAAAAATTTATACAGTTTCTGCATCCGGTTGGGGTTTATAAATATTGCTGCTGAAAGTATTGCATAATTGGCGGCCTTCAACAGTTGTTTTAGCATTTTAAGTTGGGCAAATTAATGCGGAATATTTAAAAGTCTTTGTTAAATCAACCTAATATTAGAATATTCTGTCATTATCAGGCTAAATATGTCTCGTTTTGGATTTGTTTTCCGGTTTTTCCGAACCGTCGTTCGCGAAACTGGAAATCGATAATGGCTTCGAAAAGATTTTCTTTTCTAAAGTCGGGCCAACGCGTATTTGTAAAATATAATTCTGCATAAGCTAATTGATACAATAAAAAATTACTGATCCTGTATTCACCGCTGGTACGGATCATCAATTCGGGATCAGGGAATTTACTGGTTGAAAGATATTGTTGAAAAATGTTTTGGTCAATTTCTTCAGGATTAATCTTTCCGGCTTTTACATCCAATCCAATGTTTTTAACAGCATTAACTATTTCCCATCTGCTGCTGTAACTCAATGCCATAATTAAATTTAATCCTGTGTTTTTACCGGTAAACTCAATGGCTTCGGCCAATGCTTGTTGTGCATCTGTGGGCAGCATTTCAATATTGCCAATTGCATGCATCCTGATATTATTTTTATTAAGAACGGGAACTTCTTTGCTGATGGTATCAACCAACAACGACATCAATCCATTTACTTCCGATTCGGGCCTGTCCCAGTTTTCTGTACTGAATGCATACAGTGTAAGATATTCAATCCCCAATTCGGCACAGCCTTCAACAATATTTCTTACACTTTCTACACCATGATAATGACCATACAAACGGCCCTGGCCTTTTTCTTCGGCCCATCTTCCATTGCCATCCATAATAATGGCAATATGTTTAGGTAATTTTTGTTTGTCTATTTGCTCACGCAGTGGCTGCATATTTTTAAACTTGCCTTTAAAACGGCAAAAATAGTAAAACCATATTGTTAATTACAAGAATCCTGAACAGTTTAGAAAGAAGGGCAACGATACGATTGAATATTAAAAGAAATTCCAAATTGTATTGTAACGAAAGAATCGTTTTTGCCATTACCGCGCTGTTTGCCTTTTACACCAATTGATGAACCTGTTTCATAACTTCTGTCCTGCAACAAAAACCCAACAGATGGGTTTCCGTTTGCATCAGGCGGAAATGCATCGGGGGCATACGTTCCACTTACATCATCTAAATATTTTGTGGTAGTGAACCGATAAATCACTTCCCCAAATACATTAAATCTTTCGTTGAGGGCTTTTTTAAATCCAATACCGATGGGAAAACAAACTGCTACATTTTTATACGGACTGAGGTTGGGATACAGCGGGCTTCCCTGGCCTTCTGTTCCGATAGATCGCAGATAATATTTTTGTCCGTTTAAATAAGCATACGGATCATACGAAAAAGCGCCGATACCTAAACTAACATAAGGTGTAAAATCATATTCGGGAAAACCAGGATAAAACTTAAAAAAATTAAACTGGCCGCTAACACTTAATTCCCAAACATTAGTATTAAAGCTAAGATTCCTGGCTCTTTGAACGGGGTTACCGCTATAACGATCGGAATATCCAAGAAAAGCATAATTACCCGAAATCTTAAATCCGATATAATTATTTAATTGTTTGCTATAAAAACCTCCTGCTGCAAATTTTGAATGGCTGAGATCGGTTGTATTATTCAGATCGCCAAAATAAGTTGCGGCACCAACAGAAATGCCCATCTCGCCTTCATGCACAAAGCTCTGCGTTATTTGCGAATTTGCATTAATGAACGGAATAAGAAAAAATAATATGCTTACAAAAATTTTATACATTATTATTTTAAGCTTTATGGTATAAAGTTGAAGGTTTTAGGAATAGATAAAAAGTTAATTTCTTTTATCCAATCCCCAAGTTAATTTGGTTCGTAGTGTTGACAGAAAACTGTTTTCATTTAACCGAATTAAATTAACAGAAAATTTTTCTTTCTTCACTGCCAATTGAATATTGATGTCAACAATTTCTCTCCGCGAATCTAACACACAAATAAATTGATCCGATCTTCCTTCCACTTCAAACGAAATGATGCTGTCGTCTGCTACCACAATCGATCGCACATTTAAATTATGCGGTGCAACAGGCGTAATTACAAAACTCGATGATTCGGGAAATAATATCGGCCCGTTGCAACTCATATTATATCCCGTAGAACCTGTTGGAGTAGATACCACCAAACCATCGGCCCAATACGTATTTAAAAATTCGCCATTTAAATAAGTATGAATTTTTATCATGGGTGATGTATCTCTTTTATGAATTGCAAATTCGTTCAATGCATACGGTGTATTGCCAAATAAAGGTTGATTGGCATCGACATGAATTAAACTTCTTTTATCAATAATAAATGTTCTGTTCACCAATGCATCAACTGCAACCGATAATTCATCCCGGCTGATACTTGCCAGAAAACCCAATCGTCCAAAGTTGATACCCAGAATCGGGATATTACTATCCTTCACAATTGTTACCGCATCTAAAATTGTTCCGTCGCCGCCAATACCAATTAAACATTCAACATCATCTTTCAATTCTTCGGGCGATTTAAACGGAATTATATTTTTATCAGTTATTGAAAATTGTTTCAATAAAGGCTGATAAATAAATGCCTGAACTTTATGCAAAGCAAGTTCTTCGAGCAAAGCCTGTAACGAGCTTCCTTGCTCGGGATCTAAACCTCTGCTGTAAATAGCTACTTTCATTATATTTTTTTATACTTCAATTTTTTAATTAAGAAGTAAATGATTTGAATTTAAAAACTGTTATGGGCATGTAAATATAGTCCATTGTTGCCGAGTTGATTGAAACTGTACTCGAAACGAAAAACAAAATCGTAAATAGAAACTATATCCAAACCAACACCGTAACTGTACATTAATTTATTATTAAATAATGTATTATTTATGTTGGGATTATAGCTATAACCCGCATCACCGTAAGCTTTCAGATAAAAGCGGAACGGAATTTTATCGTGTGTTTTACTGCGAAAAGGCGTTTTATAAATATAACTGAAAATTTCTCTGTATAAAGTAAATTTTCCTAAAGCACCGGCCGTTCCATCCACCACATAATATTCCATGCCGCGTAAATTATAATATCCGTATCCAAATAACGGTTGATTAATAAAGTAATCTCTTGTCGGGAATTTTATACTCGCAGCACTTTCAATCCTAAAAAAAGTTTTGGGTAAAATTGGCTTTGCATACATTGCATGAAACCCTATTTGCCAGAGGTTGCTTATTTTATCTAATCCTCTTTTATAAATAAATGCTTCGCCGATAATTCCTTTTGTTGGATAAATATTATAATCTGTGTTATAATACCTTAAATAATAACCAAAGTCGATGTATTTAAAATTGGTGGCATTGTTTGGATAGTAATTTGGATTTAATTTAAAAACGGTATCGGCAATTGATTCGTTGTTGTAAGAAACCCGGAAAAAATGACTGATCCTTTGATCGGGCCGGTACGAATAAGTTAAATCTAATCTTGTAGCACTTCGCGAATAATCGTCAGGAAGTTTCAGAAAGACCTGCTGATTACCTGTGCTTGTTGCATAATTTATTTCGCGTTGACGCGAATAAGTAAATCCAACATTAAAGCCCTTCGTTAATTTTTTATCTACAAACGGCAGTGCATAGCGTAAAGTTATTTGCTGATCGTATCCATTGATCAACCAAATATTCAAGTTATCATTCTGGCCGCTGATATTATTTTGCGTAAACTTCATACCGTAATCAACCCTTGCCAGGCTTCTGTTTTCCCGAACCCACCATTGATTAAAATTTCTGTCGATTAATATAAAATACGGCAACGGGAAAAAGTACCAGCGTTCTTTTACATCAATATTTATAAAAACAACATTTCCTTTTTTTGCAGAAATATAAACCGAATCATCAACAAATAAACCGGTATTATAAATTAACTGTTTCGATTCGATTAATTTTTTGGAAAGATCGCTTGTCGAGATTTGGTCGCCTTTCTTAAAAGTTGTTTCCCGCAAAATGATATAGGTTCTTGTTTTTCTGTTGCCGGTAACAATTACATCGCCAATAAAAATAACCGGATCTTTTTTTGTTTGAAGAGAATCAGAAGCAACAATAGCTGTATCAACAACCCTGGCTGATTGTGAAAAACTATCCTGCATAAAAAAAACAAACAATAAAACAGCAGCCCAATATCTCATTTAAATAAACGGTTTTAAAAAAAGTAAATGTAAGCGATTGCTATAACAGCCATGAATTTGTTGAAAAAAATTAACAGGCTTCGGGTGTATAATTAAAACAATAGAGAAATTTTTGTAATTGATCAAATATTCAGATAAGAGAGCAGGTGATTATAATTTTCTTTCAGCTCATTGGTATAATGTTCTTCGCCAAAATAATATTGAACCTGATAATCGTATCGTTGAAACGTTGCAACAATATCGCTTACTTCGATTTTATTTATTTTAATGGTAACCACAATCATTCCGGGATCGTTTCCGGCGATGGAATTAAGTTGCAGAATACTCGCATCGTTGGTTTCTACCAAGCGGTTTATTTCGCCGAACGAATAATTTCTTCGTTCCATTTCCAAAACAATAATTCCGCCGGGATCTTCGCTGCCGGTAAATTTCGATAATACTTTTATTAATTCAGTAACGGTAATTACGCCTTTTAATTCGGACTGTTCGTTTATAACGGCAACAAGCGAAAGATTAGATTCCGAAATTTGTTTTAATGCCGCCAAAAAATGATCTTCGTATCTTATGCTTGTTTTAATGAACTGATATTCCAAAGATGCAACCATATTATTTTCATCGGTATCCAATAGATCATCTTTACAAACTAATCCGGCAAATTTTTCTTCATGTACAATGGGTAAATGCTGCACATCGTATTCATCCATTAAATGTAAAGCAAGCGATA
>DATAMD010000175.1:0-2740 GCA_036260755.1 Chitinophagaceae bacterium
AAAAATTATCATGATCTTCCACATCACAGAAATACAACGATGTAAATAATTCCTGCAAACAAATAATCTGTGCACCTTTTGCAGCAGCTTCATTTATTTTTTCGATTGTTTTTTTTAAGTTGCTGTTCTTATCTGCAACACAACTCATTTGTATCAAACCTATTTTTACTTTCGACATGATAAAAAGTTTTCGCCGCAAAAATAATGTTTACTATTTCTAACAGAGATTAATTTGAAAGGATTTATTATGTACTAAACTGCATTGCTGCTATGAGGCTTCGGTTGCGTCGCACACTTCAACGTTCAAAACTTTATTCAGCTTAAAAATTAAATTTGTATTATTCAGCATTTGCGGATTATCAGTACAAAAAAAAATCCCGCAAAATCTGCGGGATTAAATGTTTTAATGGAATGTGTGATTAATACCTGTTGTAACCGCCACCGCCACCGCTGTTGCCACGATCACGGTTGTAACCGCCACCGCCGCCACTGCTGCGACCACCGCCGCCGCCATATCCGCCGCCACGACTTCCGCCGCCGCCGCCAAAGCTGCGTTTCTTGAATCCGCCTTCTCTTCTTTCACCTTCAGGACGAGGAGTTGATTCATTCACAACAATTTTGCGTTCCTGAACATCAGTGTCATGTAATGCACTGATTGCAGTACGGGCAGCATCATCATCAGCCATTTCAACAAAACCAAAACCTTTGCTGCGGTTGTTGTTGAATTTGTCGGTAACGATTTTTGCAGAAGTTACTTCGCCATAAGGAGCAAATAATTCTTGCAGGTCTTCACTGGTCATATTCCAGTTTAAATTTCCAACGTAAATGTTCATGTCTTTTTAATTAAATAAATAATAAACCAATGATAAAAACAGTAACCAAAAACCCTGAAGCATTTACGCGAAAACCTTCTGGTGATATGGAAGAACTGGTCATTGGACTAACGAAGATAGTTTTTTTATTTATTTTCCAAATTTTTTTATTGTGTGTGGTTTTTCGGGAACCTATTCGGGATAAATCTATCAGACGATAGTGCTTAAATAAAAAGTCTGCAACAATACTGCTGCAGACTTTTTATTTTGAAGATAAAAGTTTATGCTTCGGCTACAACTTCAAATTCAATTTCGGTAGAATTACCATTTCCGAAATCAATGGAAGCTTTATAAGTACCCAATTCTTTAACTTCATCAATGATGTTTATTTTGCGGCGGTCGATATCGTAACCTTTCTGGTCACGGATAGCTCGTGTGATCTGTAATGAAGTAACACTGCCGAAAATCTTTCCGCTGGTTCCTGTTTTAGCCGAAAGCTTAACCGGTGAAGCTTTTAAAACTTCAATTACTTTATTAATCTCGGCCAGCATAGCGGCTTCTTTCTTAGCCTGAACTTTCAATTTTTCTTCCAACTGTTTTAAGTTGGAAGAACTTGCTTCAATGGCAAATTTTCCGGGGATAAGAAAGTTGCGGGCATAGCCGTTTTTTACATTAGCTATTTCGTTTGCACCGCCCAGATGATCTACATCTTTAATTAAAATTACTTGCATGATTATTTGGTTTAGTTCCCAAGAGCCCAGTTGTTTAAACTGTCTCCCGATCGTTATCGGGATTAGGGAAGGTTACTAATTTAAATTCTATTTCATTAAATCTGTTACATAAGGTAACAATGCCATTTGGCGTGCTTTTTTAACGGCATCGCTTACTTTGCGTTGATATTTTAAAGAGTTTCCGCTTAAACGGCGGGGCAACATTTTACCCTGTTCGTTAATGAATTTCTTTAAAAATTCGATGTCTTTATAATCAACGTATTTAATGCCATATTTTTTAAAGCGGCAGAATTTTTTCTTTGGCTTTTCCTGTTTAATGGCGGTCAGGTATTTTATTTCGTTCTTTGCCATCTTATGCCTCCGCTTTTTGATTTATTTTAAATCCGCCATTTCTTTTTGTGTGGTTATACTCGACGGCGTATTTATCGAGCTTAGTAATCATGTGGCGCATTACAGTTTCATCGCGTAATAACTGGATCTTTAATTTTTCGTTGAAATCGGCAGTTGCTGTGAACTCCAATACCCAGTAAATACCTGTAGTTTTTTTCTGGATCGGATAAGCCAATGATTTTAATCCCCATGGATTGCTGTGCACAATTGTTCCGCTGTGTTCTGTAATGAAGTCGGCATATTTTTTCTGAGCCGCTTTAAAATCTTCTTCAGAAAGCACAGGCGTAAAAATCAGCATTAATTCGTAATTGTTCATTTACCTGTTTTTAATTTAATAATTGGTTTTTCCCAGTGGACATCCGTTCTTTTCCTGAACCGACGATTCTGCCAAAACAGAATTGGGGCTGCAAAAGTAGGGGTTTGCGATGAAAACTATGCTGTTTATCTGAGGTTTTATTTTGTGAAGATAGATGACGCAGGCTAACAGCCTCTCAAAATAAAAGATTTATCTTATCAAAACAACTGTTCCTTTTCGGATAAACAAAGCACCCGACGGGCATTGAATCTTCATAATATAAATGTATGTGCCCATATCGCAGGGAATACGTTTGTAAGTGCCATCCCACCATTCGGTATTGCTTGAAGCCCAAATATTTTCTTTTTCATAAATCACATTTCCCCAACGCCCGTAAATAACAATATGCTTAATTAAAATACCTCCTTTAATTTCAAAACGATCATTTAAACCATCACCATTTGGTGTAAATGCCGATGGAATATAAACTCGATTATCAGAGCATTCTACTT
>DATAMD010000042.1:0-1685 GCA_036260755.1 Chitinophagaceae bacterium
ATCATTTTCGTTGCCGACGAAATCATTGATTAAAGTAACCGCCTTACCTGCACGATGTTTTGTATCTAACCGTATCCGTAATTTTTGTTGTTTAGATTCTATCGTTTCCTGCACAGAATTATCTTCATCTTCGAATCGAAAATCCGGATCGGTGCTGAAAACAAAGCCTCTGCTATCGGGTTTATTTTTTTTCGACATAACATTTAAAAATTAAAAACTAAAAAAAGAAAAACTAAATCGCTTAACACAAATAACCGATAAACTAATAAACCAATAAACTATCAAACCATCACCGCCTTCAAACTTAAATCAACACTTTGCGCCTGATGAATTAATCCGCCTACGCTAACATAATCAACACCAGTGGCAGCAAAGGCTTCAAGCGTATTTAAATTAATACCTCCGCTGGCTTCAGTTTCAAAATTGCCATCAATTATTTTTAGCGCCGCAGTAATTTCTTCGGGCGAAAAATTATCTAACATAATTCTAAAAACTTTTTCTTTTCCAACAGTACAAACTTTTTTCACATCATCAATCGATCGTGTTTCAACTTCTATTTTTAAATTAAGATGATTGGTTTGAACATATTCGCAGGCTTTATTAATTGCATTTTCTATTCCGCCGGCATAATCGATATGATTATCTTTCAGCATAATCATATCATACAAACCAAAACGATGATTGATGCCGCCGCCAATTTTTACGGCTTCCTTTTCTAATAACCGAAAATTGGGAGTTGTTTTTCTGGTATCTAATAATTTGGTATGATAACCTTCTAATTTTTTTGCGAACTGATGTGTTAGTGTTGCAATACCGCTCATCCGCTGCATGCAATTCAACACTAATCTTTCGCATTTTAAAATCGTATGAATGGTTGCCGAAATCTCAAAAGCATTTTCTCCATAAAACATGGTATCACCATCATTTTTAATTTTGGTAAAAACGGCAGAATGTTCAATAAAATGAAAAATTTTTTCTGCAACAGCAACACCTGCTAAAATGCCATCTTGTTTTATTTTTAAAACAGCATTTCCTTTTTGTGCCGATGGGATGCAACTTAATGTAGAATGATCTCCATCACCAACATCTTCCAGCAAAGCTTCTGCAACTAAATGTTGCAATTGTTCTTCAAACGATTTCATCTGTATATTTTGTATTATTTCTAATTGTCAGATGGAATTCGTCATAAAAAAATATTCATTACCGTTTGATATAAAAATGAATATTTTTTTAAAACTTATTTCATGCAGGAAAGATAATCAGTTTATAAAAAACAAAAAGATTCCTGTTGAGGAATCTTACATTATCATTTTTTCAAAAATTAATTAATTCGCACAGAAATGATCTGATGTTTTCCATCCCTGTTCTTCAACAACATTGTAACGTTATAACCTTTATCCTTGGTTTGCAGTTTTCCGGCAATATACATGGTGTTGCCCGATTCGCGTTGCGAAGTGAGATCAAAACCATTCACCGTAACATCATCAAAAAAAGATTTTAATGTAATGCCAGCCTGATTTTTCCCGATATTTTTTATATCATCTTTCCCCGGAAGGGTAAGATCGATATACGCATCAAAATATGCGGCAACACCTTTGGCATCACCAAGTTTTAACGAATTAATAATATTGTCTGTATCGCTTTGAATAGTGAACGACATCAATAACCATCCCAATCCTGCTAAT
>DATAMD010000200.1:0-1777 GCA_036260755.1 Chitinophagaceae bacterium
TTTAGTATTGATGAATCCTCCTTATGCGGAAGCTACAAATGCAGAGAATAAGGGAGATGGCTCTAATTCGGGAAATAAAACTGGAGTGGCTAAAACGAAGTTTACATCATTTACAAAGACTAAATTTGGTAAAGCAAGCAATGAATTATATACACAATTTATTGCCCGTATTGCGCAGGAAATACCAACTGCTACTATTGCGATGTTCAGTACATTAAAATATGTAGTTTCTCCTACTTTAGAAATGTTTAGAAATAATTGGAAGGCTGAATATTTAAACGGATTCGTAGTACACAGCAAAGCCTTTGATGGGTTAAAAGGAAATTTTCCAATTGCTTTTTTAATATGGAAGACAAACAATATTGAAAGTGCAAAAGGAAAAGCAATTGAAGAAATTACAACAGATGTTTTAGATAAAAATGCTACTCCAATTGGCGAAAAATTATTTTTTAATTCACCTAATAATAGACTTCTTACAAATTGGATTGAAAGACCAAAAATTAATAAAGCAGAAGCAATCCCTCTTAAAAATGCAGTTGTTGCAGCCACATCTACTAAAGATTTAAGAGGATTATTTTGGTCTGATAATGCAATTGGATATATGTATTGTGGCGTAAATGATTTACAACATGCCATTCAACAAACAGTGATTTTTTCATCAACCTACGGAAGCGGACATGGTTTTTTTGTTAATCCAAATAATCTTTGGCAAGCTGCAATTGTATTTTCAGTAAGAAGATTATCTAAACCAACATGGTTAAACGATAGAGACCAATTTTTACAACCAACTAAACCATTAACCGAAGAATTTAAAACTGATTGTTTAATATGGATGTTATTTAACGGAAGCAATCTCACAGCAAGTGCCAACGGCTTAGAATGGAACAATAAAAAGTGGAGTATTGTAAATCATTTTATTCCTTTTACCGAAGAAGAGGTAAACGCACCCGAACGTTTCGAAAGCGATTTTATGCAGCAATATTTAAGCGATAAAACAATTTCGCCGGAAGCCTCAACTGTTTTAAGCGAAGGCAAAAAATTATGGCAGGCATTTTTTGCGCATACCGATGTTGCAAGTGTACGGGAAGAATTAAAATTAAACCGTTCCGATGTGGGCTGGTATCAAATACGCAAAGCATTACAGGCCCGCAACGAAAGCGGCGATTACGCACCCGTAAACTTTAAACCTTTTGAAGAAGCTTATAAAACACTAACAGAAAAACTGCAACCGCAAGTGTATGAATTAGGTTTTTTGAAAGCATAAAATAAAAGTAGTATGAGTAATATAAAATTATTTGAAGAAAAAAAAGTAAGAAGCCATTACGATGCCAATAATGAAGTATGGTATTTTAGTATTGTTGATATTGTTGGCATATTAACCGATCAGCCTAATACAACACGGGCAAGAAACTATTGGAAAGTATTAAAAAGCAGGTTAGTACAAGAGGGAAATGAAACGGTTACAAATTGTAACCAGTTGAAATTAGAAGCCGAAGACGGCAAAATGCGGTTAACCGATGTAGGTAATGTAGAACAAATTTTTCGCTTAATACAATCCATCCCTTCGCCAAAAGCAGAACCATTTAAACAATGGTTAGCAAAAGTAGGTTACGAAAGAATGCAGGAAATTCAAGACCCAAGTTTAAGTATGGATAGGGCCAGAGAAAATTGGCAAAAAATGGGGCGTAGCGAAAAGTGGATTCAACAAAGAATGACAGGTCAGGAAACCCGAAATAAATTAACCGATTATTGGCAGCAAAGCGGAGTAAAAAAAGGG
>DATAMD010000207.1:0-3698 GCA_036260755.1 Chitinophagaceae bacterium
ACCTTTTTCCTGCACTTTATTTCTTTTTTCGTAAATGGATGAGGCAAATAAAATTTGGCAACTTTATTTCAACCCATACATTTGCGTAGTTCACTTAATTTGTAGGATACTAAAACCTGCTCTTTTTAAGAATTATTATCAATACCAAAAAGCAATGCAAAGTTTTCAAACAGAATTAGAAAATCGGTTAGTTGAAAAAGATATTATTGAACTGGAACAAAAGATCCGTGCGTTTAGAGAAGGTAAGATGCCGGAAGAAAAATTCCGCAGCCTCCGTTTGGCAAGAGGCGTGTACGGCCAACGCCAGCAAGGCGTTCAGATGGTTCGTATTAAATTGCCGTATGGTAAAATGAGTTTTGCGCAGTGGAAAAGATTGACAGATGTTTCCGACGAATATTCTACCGGGAACCTGCATTTAACAACACGTCAGGATATTCAACTGCATTTTGTTAGTCTCGATCGCACTCCCGAAATGTGGGCTGCATTAGATAAAGACAGCCTTACAATCCGTGAAGCTTGCGGCAATACTGTTAGAAATGTTACCGGCTCTGATACTGCCGGTATTGACCCCGATGAACCTTTTGATATTACACCTTACGCTCATGCTATTTTCGAATATTTTTTACGTAAACCTGTTGGGCAGGAGATGGGGCGTAAATTTAAAATTGCTGTTTCGAGCAGCGAAAAAGATACTGCACTGATTTTTATGCACGATCTGGGAATTATTCCGCGTATCAAAGAAATCAATGGTAAAAAAGTTCGCGGTTTTAAAGTTGTCATCGGCGGCGGATTAGGCGCACAGCCATTCTTGGCAAAAACAACACACGAATTTTTGGAAGAAGATTTATTGTTGCCATATATCGAAACTGTGATTCGTGTATTTGATCGTCATGGTGAGCGTAACAGCCGTCATAAAGCAAGAATTAAATTTTTAATTCAGCAAATTGGTATCGATGCTTTTAATGAATTGGTTGCTGCCGAACATAAAGCCATCACCGATAAAAAAGTTGCGATCGATACAAAACGATTCGAAGAAATTATTTTGCCGGCAGGAATTTTGCCCAACGAAAAAATTCAGATCAATAATCCTTTGAATTTTGAAATCTGGAAAAAGACCAATGTAAAAAAACAAAAACAGGATGGATATCATGTTGTTTATGTTAGGGTGCCAAACGGAAATATTTCGTCTGATATCAGCAGAAGATTAATTGAAAAATTACAACCTGTTATTGCCGATGATATTCGCGTAACCATCACACAAAATTTGCAATTCCGTTTTATTAAAGCCGAACATCTCGAATATGTGTACAGTGTACTTGAGTCTGAAAACCTTGCTGCGGCTGGTTTTGGAAGCGCTGCCGACATTGTTTCCTGCCCCGGCACCGATACCTGTAACCTCGGTATTTCGAGCAGCACCGGATTAAGTATCGTGCTTTCGAAATTAATTGAAGATGAATTTCCGGAATTATTAGAAGATGAAAATGTTGCTATTCGCATCAGCGGTTGTATGAATTCTTGCGGACAACATGGTATTGCCGGAATTGGTTTTCACGGCAGTTCTATGAAAGTGCTGGATAAGGTAATTCCTGCCGTGCAGGTATTAATCGGCGGTGGAAATTTAGGCAGTGGCGATGGCCGTGTTGCCAATAAAGTTATTAAGCTGGCAAGCAAACGTGCCCCCGATGCCGTGCGTATTTTGTTGAATGATTATAAAGCCAATCAACAAAATGAAACTTATCTTGACTATACTTTTAATAAAGGCGAAAAATATTTTTACGACCTGTTAAAACCATTGACCGATACTGAAAGTTTAATTGCAGAAGATTTTATTGATTGGGGACAAGCTGAAAAATTTGCGACTGCCATTGGTGTTGGCGAATGCGCCGGTGTGATGATTGATCTGGTTTCTACTTTAATTTTTGAAGCCGACGAAAAAATTAGCCTTGCCGTTGAAAGCCTTGCCAACCGTGCGTTTGCCGATGGGATTTATCAAAGCTATGCGGCGTTTGTTAATGCAGCAAAAGCGTTGTTGTTAAATCATGGCGTGCAGTGCAACACGCAGATCGGTATATTAAATGATTTCGATAAAAATTTTACCGATAAAGGATTGTACACCGGTTATGCTAATTTTAAAGAATTGGTTTTACAAATAAATCAGAACGAACCATCCGAAGAATTTGCAAAAAAATATTTGCAGCAGGCAAAAGATTTTATTGCTTTTGCAAATAATTATAAAGAACAAGCTGCCAATAATTAATTTAGTGTAACCATAAAAAAAGAACACAGTATTTTATATGCTGTGTTCTTTTTTTATGTTATCAACTTTCGGAGCAGCGAGCCTTGAACTTCGAGCAAATCCTTGCGGCTCGCAGCTAATAGCTCATAGCTTTCCCTCAGCACAAGAGTGCGACGCAACAAAAGCTAAATAGAATTAATGCTGTTGGCTACAAAAAAAATTAATCAAATAAATCGGAAGATAAATATCTGTCGCCGCGATCGCAGATGATGCAAACAATAACGCCTTCTTTTAATTCGTTTGATAATTGTACGGCAGCGTGAACAGCACCACCACTGCTCATTCCGCAAAATATTCCTTCTTCTTTTGCCAAGCGTTTGGTCATAACGTGTGCATCGGCATCGCTTAATTCGATGGTTGTATCAATTCTTTGTTTATCGAAAATTTTTGGAATATAAGCTTCTGGCCATTTACGAATTCCGGGAATACGCGAACCATCGGTTGGCTGGCAACCCACGATTTGAATATTTTTATTTTGTTCTTTTAAATATTTAGAAACACCCATAATGGTGCCGGTGGTACCCATTGCAGAAACAAAATGTGTAATTTTTTTATGCGTATCGTTCCAGATTTCGGGGCCTGTTGTTTGGTAATGAATGAGCGGATTATTTGGATTGGCAAATTGATTTAGCATGAAGTAACCACCTTTTGCAACCTGTTCGTTTGCATAATCAATAGCACCTTCCATTGCTCTTTGTCGTGGTGTGAGAATAACTTTTGCACCAAATGCCTTCATGGCCGAAACCCTTTCTCTGGTTGCATCTTCGGGCATCACCAATTCTATTTCGACACCAAACATACTTGCAATTAAAGCCAATGCAATACCTGTATTGCCACTTGTTGCTTCAATTAATTTTATGCCGGGTTTAATGTTGCCATTATCAATTGCATGTTTAATCATACCATAAGCTGCACGGTCTTTTACACTTCCGCCCGGATTGTTGCCTTCTAATTTTGCATAGATGGTAACATTTTTATTTGCTGGAATTCTTTTCAATTCAACGAGTGGTGTATTGCCAATTAAATCTAAAATGGTCGACATTAAATTTTATTTTTAGTGTACGAATTTCTGCGAATTACATGAATAAGCGAAGTTAATTTGTATCGATTCGCGGAATCATTTTTATTAAACCAAAACAGTTGTTTCAGTTTTTTGTTTGTTATTGATCAATGATGCTTTTATTAATGGTTTAAAATAATGTTCATGTACATTATTGCTTTTAAACCATGCAAACTTATTGTGCAATGAAACAACTTTGCCGATAATTACCAATGATGGCGATAAAAATGTTTTGCCTTTTAAATTATTTTGATAATCGTACAAATCAGAAATATATACTTGTTGCAAAGGTGTTGTTGCCTGTTCAACAACAGGCCCCGAAATCTGGAACGATACGCATAA
>DATAMD010000046.1:0-3161 GCA_036260755.1 Chitinophagaceae bacterium
GAGTTGGAGATATTCCAATGTCGCAAGCTTTAGATCCTAATAACACAACACCTGCTTATGATAATCAGCATGATGTTTATAAAAACTGTTTAGCACTATTAGATACAGCCAATACTTTAATTGCTAATTTAGGAACAGCAGGTGCTTCATCAACTGTGGCTGGTGACATTTATGGAAGAACTCAATTACAATGGCAAAAAATTATCAATGCATATAGGCTGCGTGTTTTAATTAGTTTAAGCAAAAGGGCAAGTGATAATGCGGATTTAAATGTTCAAGCACAGTTTGCTACTATTGTTAATAATCCTTCTCAATATCCAATTATGGCAAGTAATAGCGATAATTTGATATATACTTATACTGCAGTTACTTTATATCCTCCAAACCGTTCCGGAAACGCTCCTTATAATAACTGCGAAAATATAAATACAACTTTTATGAACTTGTTAGTTCCTAATAACGATCCTCGCATTTATACTTTAACATCGCCAGCAACAGCATTAATTGCCGGAGGAAAGTCGCTTAGCGATTCTTCAGCATATATTGGTATTAATAACAATCAAACCCAAGCGAGTTTTGTTACATTTACCGGCGATGGATTACACTCGTGTTTAAATTACAACCGTTATATGTCTTCGGCATCTGGTGCAAATGCTGAGCCCTATATTATAATAGGTTATCCTGAAATGTGTTTTAACATTGCTGAAGCCATTAACAGAGGTTGGGTCACAGGAACGACCGCTACATGGTATAAAAATGGCATCTTAGCTCACATGGGTTTATTAGGATTATCAGACGGTAAATCAATAACAATCAGTAATTACGATGGCAGTAAAACATTAGGTACTGTTATGGTTAATGTTACCAATTTTATAAACAATGCTAATATAGTTTATGCTGGTGATAATGCAACAGGATTAACACAAATTCTTACTCAAAAATATATTGCATTCTTCATGAATAGTGGATATGAAAGTTATTATAATTGGAGAAGAACGGGTGTTCCTGCTTTTAATCAGGGTGGTGCAGGAATTGGAACCCCGAGTTTAACAATTCCATACCGATGGCAATATCCACAAAATGAAATTTCATATAACTCAACTAATTACAATGCAGCGTTACAAGCGCAAGGATTTACTAGTGATGATTTGAATGCTAAAATATGGTTGATTAAATAAGGGTAGCAGTTTTTAACATGAAATAGATAACAAGGTTAATGCCAAAAAATTATCTATTGTGGGGTGTTTTTACACCCCATTTTTGTTCTTTGTTGGTATTTCTCTTACAACGTTAAAAAAAAGGACGCTGCCCCTGCTGTGTGTTTTCAGGCTGACCGAGAATTAATTTTCAAAAAAAAGAAAATAATGTTTCTACGTTTTCTTAAAGAAAAAATCATGAAACAATATTTCCACTTTAACAAAACTGGATTTTTGTTTTCCAGATTTGTTTGATATTATGTGTAAGACAAATTAATAACCATTCTGCGTTTACTTTTTTCAATGTTCTTAAATGCATCATTGTGTATTTAAGATTATGTTTTAAATTACCAAAAATAGGTTCAATTGTTTGTTGTCTTAGTTTATACAGAGTTCTTCCATCGTGGCACCTAAAGATTCACCAATTGCGAACGAGAGAGCGTTTATGCAATTCGCCACTAAAACCTGTTATTTATTACCCTAAAAACCTGATGGATTGCATTTTTTTGGGAAAACATTGATTCTATTTTTGCGATGATTTGAAAATCTTAGACAATAACCAAAAAATTATGGTAAGTAAAAATCTCATTCACGAAGGTTCTCCTGTTTGCCAAACATGTGCGCAGAAAAACGCTTCTGTATTTTGTAAGGCTAAGGTTGAATATCTGAACGAAATAACAGGCCAGAAAGTTTCGAACACTTTTAAAAAAGGGCAAACAATTTTTAATGAAGGGTCTTACCCTTTTGGTGTGTTTTGCATCAACAGCGGCAAAGTAAAACTTACACATTTGGGCGATGATGGCAAAGAACAAATTATCAGGTTACTGAAAGGAGGCGATATAATCGGATACAGGGCATTATTAAGCGGCGAAAGATACAGCGCCACTGCAGTTGCGTTGGAAGACACGCACATTTGTTTTATACCAAAAGAATTGTTTATTTATATTTTAAAAAATGATGCTGCCCTTACTTTTGAAATGATGAAGTTATTGGCCGATGAGTTGCATAAAACAGAATTAAAGATGACGCATCTTGCGCAAAAACCTGTTCGCGAAAGATTAGCAGAGATTTTATTGTTTATTGAAGAAACTTATGGCTTTGAAGAAGATGGAGTAACATTAAATGTGCGTTTATCGAGAGAAGAGATTGCCAATCTGGTTGGCACTGCAACCGAGTCAACCATCCGTTTATTATCGGAATTCAAACGCGATAATATGGTTGAATTAGACGGTAAAAAAATAAAAATAATTAACCAGAAAAAATTAGCAAAGACTGCAAACCTGCAGGATTAACAGCACTTATTATTTTTTAGATGAATGTATAAACATGACAAAAATCATGGCTATGTTTGAATTACATCATTGATATTCCTGCATACGAAAATTAATTTGCATAAACAAAAATGCAGTCTATGTTTTTGAACAGATTAGATATTGACTCTGAAGCGGTACTGTCGCCAACAGGGCTATGCGATTTAATTCAAAAAGAATACCAACCCGAAATCATATCTTCCTGCAAACTGATTGAAAAATATTTTTCTACGCATGCTTACATCAACGAACTGCCTTCACCTGTTTCGGAAGTTGTACAATTATTATTCAGAAAATTGGATGATGAACTAAAACATTTGTTTTTGAAAGAATCGGGAATTGTATTTCCCTACATCAAAAAAAATTATCACAACACAAAAAAATCAACCGGGAATAAAGTTGATCCGAAAGTATTCGATTCGGTGCAGCATACCCATCAAACTATTATCACGCTTATTCAAAATATCCGCAAGCTGTTAAATAATTATGTTGTAAAATCTTCATCGGGCAAAGAATGGAAACAATGTGTAAGCGAGCTGTTTACTTTAGAGAGCCACATTTTCCAGTGGATCCACATAGAACAAAGTTTATTATATCCTAAAGTAATCAATTTAAAAATTGCCGATCTTAGGAAGAACAATCATCAGCAGCCTAT
>DATAMD010000215.1:0-5305 GCA_036260755.1 Chitinophagaceae bacterium
ACCTTTTGAGGCAACCGCTGCTGATTTGAATAAATTATTATTGGAATATTTGATGAACGATACAAAAGGCAACCTTCATGAATTGGTTAGTGAAGCCATCAGTTACGAAGCCAGGAAGCTTTTGTAGCAAAGGTTTCAGCAGGTTGCGGTTTTGTTGCTTTAATTTCGTAAAAGAAAAATTGCTGTATGCCGCATAAAAAAATATTTACCGACTCTGGAATTGAAATAAAAGAAGTTTATTCATCCAATGACTTACCTGCAACCAACAACGAGCAACCCGGAACCTTTCCTTACACCCGTGGCGTGCAACCCGATATGTATCGCGGTAAATTATGGACGATGCGTCAATACGCCGGATTCTCTACTGCCGAAGAAAGTAATAAACGTTATCATTATTTATTATCACAGGGCGTAAGCGGATTAAGTGTTGCATTCGATCTGCCCACACAAATCGGTTACGACAGCGATCATGCATTAGCCGAAGGTGAAGTTGGAAAAGTTGGTGTTGCCATTGATAGTATTGAAGACATGGAACGATTGTTTAATGGAATTAAATTAGAAGATGTTTCTACATCGATGACCATCAACTCAACCGGATTTATTTTACTATCATTTTATGTGGCGCTTGCAAAAAAACAAGGTGCCGATCTGAAAAAAATTTCAGGAACTATACAGAATGATATTTTAAAAGAATATGCTGCAAGAGGTACATATATTTTTCCGCCTAAACCTTCGATGCGCATCATCACCGATATTTTTGAATGGTGTGCAAAAGAGTTGCCCAAATGGAATACCATTTCTATATCAGGCTATCATATCCGCGAAGCAGGAAGTACAGCCGTGCAGGAAATAGCATTTACATTAAGCAATGGCAAAGCTTATGTAAAAGCCGCATTGGATAAGGGTTTGGATATAAATGTTTTTGGCAGGCGCCTCTCCTTTTTCTTCAATGCACATAATAATTTATTTGAGGAAGTAGCCAAGTTTCGTGCGGCAAGAAGAATGTGGGCAAAGATGATGAAAGGCTTGGGTGCAACAGATGAAAAAGCAATGATGCTTCGTTTTCATACACAAACCGGCGGTGCTACTTTAACTGCACAACAACCATTAAATAATATTTGCAGGGTTACCATTCAAACTTTGGCTGCTGTTTTAGGCGGCACACAAAGTTTACATACCAATGGTTACGACGAAGCATTGAGTTTACCAACCGAACAGGCTGCACGTATTGCTTTGCGCACACAACAAATTGTTGCCTTCGAAAGTGGCACTCCGGATACCGTTGATCCATTGGCAGGAAGTTATTTTATTGAAAGTTTGACCGATGAGGTTGAACGAAAAGCATGGGAATTAGTAAATAAAATTGATGCCATGGGCGGAAGCGTGAATGCTATTGAACAAGGTTTTATGCAGGATGAAATTGCACGAAGCGCTTACGAATATCAATGCAATATTGAAAACGGAAATAAAACAATTGTTGGTGTAAATAAATTTACTGTTGATACCGAAGAACCTATTCCGGGTTTTAAAATTGATGACAGCATCCGCCAACTGCAAATCGAAAAATTAAAATTATTGAAGGCAAAACGAAATAATCAAAAAGCAAAAGAATGCCTCGAAACCATTGCTGTTGCTGCAAAAGGCAATACTAACCTGATGCCATTGGTAATTAATGCCGTTGAAAATTATTGCACTTTAGGCGAGATAGCAGATGTGCTAAGAAAAGTATTTGGAGAGTATAAATAAGTACGAACGAAATAAAAAACTATTTCATCTTAATTATTCAATCAAAATAAAAGCGTTAGAATCTTTTCAAATAAACCCGGACTGATTAAATACAATGCTCTAAGTTTTTGAAAAAGAAGTCAACGATCCTTTGAAAAATTTTTCCGATCATAAAATTTGGATTTAATTATCTTATCAACAACCAATATCATACCAATTTTATTCTGATATTCTAAAAACGTACATATTCATATTAAAATTGTGTTACAAAAGATATCTTAGAAACCAATGCTTGCCGGGCCTGATTGAAAATAATTACTCTAAGCCCAAAAAGGCTTAATTAAATTTTAGCATTGGAAAAAACTATAAATTTCTCTGTTAAATAATTTTTTGTTTTACATTCATCCTTATTAAGCATCCATTTATTTCAACAAATAAAAACCTACCAAACATCATGAGAAAAAAACTTCTTTATTTAATTATTTTATTGCCGTTTATTGCATCGGCACAAAATAATTATACATCAACCATTAATCAGCAGGCAAAGGCAATTAACGATTCGGTAATTGCATGGCGAAGGCATTTGCACCAGTTTCCCGAACTGTCGAACAGAGAATATAAAACGGCTGCATATATTGCCGCACATTTACAGGGATTAGGATTAGAAATTAAAACAGGCATTGGTAAAACAGGTGTTGTTGCTGTTTTAAAAGGCGGCAAACCCGGTCCTGTTGTGGCTTTGCGTGCCGATATGGATGCATTGCCTGTGTATGAAAGGAATAACAATAATATTTCTTTTGCATCGAAAGAAACAAGCGAATATGGTGGACAAAAAGTTGGTGTGATGCATGCCTGCGGACATGATAGTCACGTTGCCATTTTATTAGGTACCGCCACTGCATTATCAAAAATGAAAAAAGATGTTCCGGGAACAGTTGTATTTATTTTTCAACCTGCCGAAGAAGGCCCTCCCGGTAACGAAGAAGGCGGTGCACCTTTGATGATTAAAGAAGGTGTGATGGATAATCCTAAAGTTGATGCCATCTTTGGCTTGCATATTAATTCACAAACAGAGATTGGTAAAATAAGATATAAATCAGGATCGGCAATGGCATCGAGCGATTGGTTTACCGTAAAAATAAAAGGCAAACAAACTCATGGATCGCAACCCTGGGGCGGCATTGACCCGATTGTTATTGCGGCACAGATTATCGAAGCATTTCAAACAATTGTAAGCAGGCAGGAAGATATTACCAAAGCACCCGTTGTAATTACTGTTGGAAAAATTGCAGGCGGTGTTCGTGCCAATATTATTCCCGAAGAATTAAATATGGAAGGAACCATCAGAACATTGGATGCCAAAATGCAAAAAGATGTACATGAAAGAATGAAAATAACTGCACAAAAAATTGCTGAAGCATCCGGTGCAAGTGCTGAAGTTTTTATTGATACAAAAACAGAAGTAACCTATAATAATCCCGGGTTGGTAAAAGAAATGTTGCCTTCTTTAGAAACTGCTGCAGGAAAAGATAATGTATTGGAAAGTACATGGACAACTGGTGCTGAAGATTTTTCTTTTTATGGCGATAAAGCCCCGGCCTTCTTTTTCTTTTTGGGCGGCATGCCAAAAGGAATGGATCCCAGAAAAGCTGCACCGCATCATACACCCGATTTTTATATTGACGACAGTATGCTGGATGTTGGCGTAAAAGCCTTTTGCCAATTGGTTTTTGATTATGCAAACGTAAAAAAATAAGTTAAATAAATTTGATGCAGTTGAAGAGTGCGACGCCTCAAAAGACGAATAGAATTACTTAAGCCGGCTACATAATAAAAGGATATTCGAATAATGAATATCCTTTTATTTTTTATATTCTCTTGCACCAAATAATAAACTGCCGATGCGAACCATGTTGCTTCCTTCTTCAATGGCAGTTTTATAATCGCTGCTCATGCCCATGGATAAAGTTGTAAGTGGTAAGTTATAAGTTTTAAGTTTATCGAAGATGGATTTTAATTTTTTAAACTCGCTCCTCACCTTTTGCATATCATCACTAAAACTTGCCATGCCCATTAAACCAACAACACGCACATTTTTTAATTCGTGCAATCCGTGTAATTCGTTTAATTCCTGTTCATCGAAACCAAACTTTGTTTCTTCTTGGGCAATATGAACTTGTAATAAACAATCAACCACACGGTTATTTTTTGCAGCCTGTTTATTAATTTCTTTCAACAAATTAAAACTATCTACACCATGAATTAAATGCACAAACGGCGCAATATATTTTACTTTATTGCTTTGCAGATGGCCGATAAAATGCCAGCGGATATCATTTGGCAAAACAGTTTCCTTATCAACTAACTCCTGCACATAATTTTCGCCGAAATCTCTTTGGCCTAAATCATATAAAGCTTTAATATCCTCAACAGGCTTGGTTTTGCTGACAGCTACCAATGTTATATCCTTTCTGCTTAACTCTTCATTTATTAGTTGATACGCTTCAATGTTTACAGCCATTTTCAGTTGGAATTTAATGCAAGATACTCCAATAATAAAACATCGTTATAGGCAGGACAATATTCATTATACCAAAGAGATTTACCAACTGTTGCATTTAAAAGTTTCTTAGTCCATCCTTCAAAATAGCTTAAAATATCTGCAACAAAAAAAGGCATGTCATTATATTCAACCAACTTTATCGATCTGTCAAAATCTGATAAATTTATTTTGGGAGATTGATAACCTAACCTGTTTAAAGCTGTTGACAAAACAATTTGCTCCAGCACATTATTGCTTTTTGAAAAAAGAAATAATGCATCTTTTGCAAGCTGCTGATTATATTTTTCTAATGCAGGCAATTTTTTTTCGGCCATTAATCTTGCTATGTGATAAATAATCACAGCTTTGTTTTTATAATAAGGCGATATATCTATGTAAGTTTTACGGAGGTGATCTTTTTCGTCGATTACTTTGATGATAAAATTTAATGTTGCAGAATCGGCTTTTGTCCACCGAATATTATAATGCTGAACGAAAGTTAAAATATTTGCCGCCACACACACATCGTAAAATACCGGGAACTTTTTTCCTGCCCAGGTTGAATAGGCTTGAATTGATTTATATTTTGAAGGAATTCCTTTAATTTTTTTAGCCGGATAACCGGAAAATTTTTGCATGTACTGATGCAACTTTTCAGCGGCAATACTATCAATATTTAAAGCCATCGAATTCATAACGGTAGCATCAAAATCATCGGGCAATTCCCAACTCCTGTTTGCAATTGCAGGCACCCACCAATTATATGGAAACTTAAACGCAGAATCTTGCCGCCAAAAATTATAAGTGCAATTGCCTTTTTTATTTGCGAAAACATTGAATGCTGGTTTTGCCTTATGAACTATTTCATCAATCATTTTTTGTGATGATGAATCCATGTATTGCCGAACCTTGTTTAATGTGTACACAGATATTACCGAACAAAAACTACTGTTATCTTTTATTCGGGTTGAAAATCCTTTATATGCTTTATCGGCATAAGCCGGCAATAATCCTTTAATATAAAAACTTTGCGCCGCT
>DATAMD010000227.1:0-3751 GCA_036260755.1 Chitinophagaceae bacterium
AGCTGCACCGGTAACTGTTGTCTGATCATGCAATACCAACGGCACATTGCCAAACATTCTTACTAAATCAAAATAATATAATGCACGAATAAATCTTGCTTCACGTACTAAGTTTAATGCCGAATGAGAAGCATCTAAAAATTGCGATGCAGGAATAGTTGGAATTTTATCGATAGCCACATTGGCTTTATTGATACCCCAATATAATTGTGCATACACTTTATGAACGCGGTCGTTGGTGCTAACATAAGTTGCAGTACCTAATGCCCTAACATCGGGGTTGGTGTTTGATGGGCTGTAGACCTGGTTATCGCTGGTGTTATCAATCAGCAAATTCAAATTCCTTCCATAAATGGGGAAATCATTATTTATATCTGTACTTAGTGTGCTGTAAACAGCAGTAACAGCCGAAATAGCATCGGATTGTGTTTGATAATAATTATCTGTGTTTAATGATCCCTGCGGATTTTCGGTAAGTTTATTGCACGATGAAAATAATATAACCGATGCCAATAAACTACTTGCTGATATTTTTATTATTTGTACCATATTAAATTTATTTTATCTAGTTAAAATGTAACATTTACGCCTACGGTAAAAGTTTTTACATTCGGATACACTCCGTAATCAATTCCTTGCTGAAGATTATTTTGATCGTAATAATTTGCTTCGGGATCTAAGCCGGAATATTTTGTGATAGTTAAAATATTTTCTGCGGAAGCATATACCCTTAGTTGTTTAGCAAAAATTTTAGCCGCTTGTTTTGATGAAAAGTTATATCCCAAAACAATATTCTTTAAACGTATATACGAACCATCTTCAATATAAGTATCCTGCACCTGCACTACCGGAGCATTTACCACTTTAGGGAATTTTCCGTTGGGATTGGTAGTGGCGTTCCATCTGTCTAATAAAGCGGTTGATACGTTTGCAGTGGTAGTAGTTTTTTCTAACTGTTGCTGTAACAGGTTAAATATTTTATTACCGAATGAACCTTGAAAGAAAACAGATAAATCGAAATTATTATACTTAAAATTGTTGCTTAAGCTTGCAGTATATTTTGGCAATGCCGACCCCAAATTATGTTTATCGGCTGTGGTAATAGTTGCGCTTGTAATACCAGTGGCATGTAAATATTTTCGGTCGCCCACCTGTTGCGAAACACCCGCCAATACAGGTATTGCGTTACTTGCATCCTGCGCTGTAATTAAACCTGCTGTTGAATAACCCCAAAATGTACTAACCGGCAATCCTACTTTTACTATCACCGGCGATACTTGTCCGGTTGGTGCTATTGGCTGATAAGATTGGCTGGGCCCTAAGCTTAAAATTTTGTTGGCATTAGTTGCAAAAATGAAATTCGATTTCCATGTAAAGTTTCTTGTTTTAATATTCTCACTATTAATACTCAGTTCAATTCCTTTGTTTTCCAGGCTTCCGATATTTTTAGATACGGTTACATAGCCAGATGAAAGAGGAACCAACCCCGAACCCTGTATTAATAAATTAGTGGTTTTCTTATAATATGCATCAAATGTTATATTAATTTTATTTTTAAAAAGTCCTGCATCAACACCAATATTATATTGTGTGGTAGTTTCCCATGTCAGATCGGGATTAGCTAATTGCGAAGGGGCTAATCCGGCAATACCATTTAAAGGGTTGCCCAAATAAACATTATAAGTTGATAAAGTTGAAAGCGAAGAATAAGGAGGTATATTAGAATTACCAACCGATCCTGCTGTTAACCTTAATTTTAAATTGCTGAAAATA
The DNA here is from genome assembly GCA_036260755.1 of Chitinophagaceae bacterium. Taxonomy (GTDB): domain Bacteria; phylum Bacteroidota; class Bacteroidia; order Chitinophagales; family Chitinophagaceae; genus CAIQDX01. The sequence continues at coordinate 1,774 of DATAMD010000227.1, forward strand.
TGGTTATAGTTTTTAAGAAAATCTTCCTGAAGCGCATTCCACGAAAAACCTACTGCCGGGAAAAAACCCCACTTATTGCTGCTTCCTAAAACAGATGCTCCATCTGCCCTGCCCGAAACTGTGAAATTATATCTGTGACGGAATGAATAGGAAACCCTTCCCAGCCATGAATTGCGGGTACTTGTTGCCTCGCCCGATCCAACTATTTTATTTGCAGAAGCCGACCATAAATTATTATAAGTAGTGGCATCTGAAGGAAATGATTGCCCGGATATAAACGAATTTTCTACCTTTTGATATTGGGTAGTGTAACCAGCCAATACATTAATAGAATGTTCATTTTTAAAAGTATGATCGTAAGTAATTGTATTTTCATTCAACCAGCTTAACGAATTTATATTTGCTACCGAACCCGAACCTGTAATCGTTCCTGTAGAATTACCTGCTGCTGTGTACGAAGGAGCATAATAATCGAGTTTGGTATTTAAAATATCGGCCCCGAAAGTTGTTTTAAACACAACATCTTTTACTATTTTATACTCTGCCGAAAAATTACCTAAAAGTTTGGCGAGTTTTGTTTCATTAATAGTATTTGCAATATCCTGAATTGAATTATCCCCCAACTGCTTTCCATTAATAATATTGTAGGTAGGATTAATGGCCGGAGCGTATGCAGTATTATATGTTCCATCTAAATTATAAACAGTTTGCAAAGGATTATTTGCATTCAGCGATGAAAAAGCATTACCGAAATTAATTCCGTTATATCCCGATCCTGTTAATTTGTTTTGGTTAGAATTACTTCCAAAAACATTCGCTGCAATCTTAAATTGAGACGATATATTTTTTTCATAATTTACACGTGCCGAAAAACGTTTAAAGTTTGTATTGATAACGGTTCCATCCTGATTAAAATAGTTTCCCGAAATAGAATACCTCGATTTTTCATCCCCGCCATATATAGACAGTTGATGGTTTTGTGTTGATCCGGTTTTTACTGCGGCACCAACCCAATCGCCGTTAATACCCGATGCGCCTAAAGAATCAATTAATTTTTTATTGTTTGCCAAACCGGCCTGAATAAGCGGTGTTGCATTATACAAATCATCAAAATAATTGGCCCATTGCGTGCCGTTTAAAACAGCTAATTTTTTGGTAACATTTTGAATGCCGTACGAACCGCTATACGATAAATCGTTGCTGTTTCTATTCCCTTTTTTTGTGGTAATGATAATTACACCGTTTGCTCCACGCGAACCATAAATAGCTGTAGCAGATGCATCTTTCAACACATCAATCGATTCTATATCGTTTGGATTAATGGTTGCTAAAGCATTCGATGAAACACCCGTAACTGATGTTCCGGCATTGGGCGAAAAATTTGTTACACTGTTATCGTTATAATAAATAAATCCATCAATAACAAATAAAGGATCGTTACCAAAACTTAAAGAGTTTCCCCCTCTGATTCTTATGCTTGATGTGCTGCCGGGTTGCGCCGAACTTTGTGTAACAGCAACACCCGAAATTGCACCCGTTAATAAATTATCAAGTGAAGATGTTGCCCTTGATAAATTTTCTTTTGGTAAGGTAGCAACAGAACCTGTTATGTCTCTTCTCTTTTGTGTGCCATAGCCAATTACTGCCACTTCGTTTAAAGATGTTCCGGCTTCTTTTAAGCCAATAATAATATCCGATACGGTTGCCTGAATTTTTTTGTCTTCATATCCAACATAATTCACGATATACACGACAGGCAATTTTTGTCCGGTAATAAATTTAAATTCACCGTTAATATTAGTAATTACGGTATGTGTAGTGCCTTGTATGTGAATAGACGCTCCCTCTAAAGGTTGCCTTGTTTTTTCATCAATAACTTTTCCCGATAAATTAATATTGTCTTGATTTATTGTTGAATTGTTTTTTTCATTTTTAAATTGAGAGAGAACTGCAAATGGAATCATCCATACAATTACTA
>DATAMD010000234.1:0-3812 GCA_036260755.1 Chitinophagaceae bacterium
AATTGATAGTTGATGAAGCAGATGTTATAACTAAATTATATTTTCCTTTTATTTCATTCCATCCTTCTTCTTTTATCACATATTTTTGGCCTTGAATCCAATTATTAAAGATTACGCTTTTCTCGTCGAATATAGGGCCGCTTGTTATTAAGAAATTAGCCAGCTTTCCAACTTCTAAACTTCCAACCTTGTCATAAATATTTAATAAAGTTGCCGGTGTTTTTGTTAATGCATCCAATGCTTTGTTTTCACTTAATCCATATTCAATTGCTTTCCGAAGATTAACGAAAAATTGTTTTGTGTCTCTTATTTCTGATGTGGTTAAGGCAAACGGAATATTTGCTTTTTCGATTGCGGCTGCATTTGTTGGAGCCAATTCCCAATGTTTCATGGAGGCAAGTGAAACAAATCTTGCGTCATTCGGATCTTCAACATCCATTGCAACAGGAAAATTTAAAGGAAGAATATATGCAGCTTTTGTTGCAGCAATTTCAGCGATTCTTTGATATTCATTCCCGCCGCCTTTAATTATGTATTGCACACCAAACTCGTCGCCAACGCGATCTGCACGTAAATCGGTCCACTTATCATCTGATTCAAAAATCTGAGGAAGCGATTGATTGTCGTTAAAAGCCTGCAACGAAATATTTACACCTTCGGTTGGTGGTTTTGTTTTATACCACTGAGCATCTAAATAAGTTTGTCTTAATAATGCGATTGAGCCCATTACACTGCCGGGATAACTTTGTGTGGATGCGCCTTTGCTGAAAGAATAATTAGCCGATGCCTTTTCTTTTAAGACAATCATGTTTTCTTTAAAACCATCTTTAGAATCGACAAGCGTAACAACAGATCCGGTGCCTCGTACAATTCCATCTTTAACATGAGTTAGTACTGTGCCAAAACCAATTTCACGAAAAGATTTTGCTTTTGTTTCATCGGCGACGAACAATTTAGATGCATCAATTTCAGGTTTAACCGCTTGGTTCCAATTATATGCCCCTTTTGTATTTGAAGAAAACTGTGTTGGCGCACCATAATTAAAACCCGCAGAATTTCGTTGTGGCGTAATTATTCCATAGTCGCTGTATATATCTATGAATGAAGGATATATATATTTTTCTTTACAATCGATAAGAATGGCCTCTTTTGGAATTGTAAGATTATTGCCAACACCTACAATTTTACCATCGCGAATAATTAACGTGGAATTTTGCATTGTTGTTTGAACATCTTTTACAATAGTTGCATTTGTAAATGCAAAACATCCCGAACGCTTATCTGCAACGCCGTTTACAGGAAATGTTTCCTGAGCTTGCAGTAGCGAAAGAAAGGAGAGCCCGAAAAACAGGAGCTTAATTTTTTTCATGGTGCTTTAATTAGTTTTGGAAAGAATTAAAGCTACTGAATAGAATGAATGTTAAAAGCCATTCATCATATTTTCGGTATAAAATATTTTTTGAAGGGTGAACAAGATTTAGGCTACCTGCCCATAAAGACCATTAGTATTTGAACATCGCTTGGGTTAACGCCGCTTATTCTGCTGGCCTGCCCCAATGTTCTAGGTTTAATTTTTTTAAATTTTTGAAGTGCTTCGTTCGACAAAGCAGATACTTTGCTGTAATCAAAAGTATCGGGAATGATCAGCTCTTCTAGTTGGCTCATACGATGCACAATTTCTTTTTCCTTTTCAATATACCGATCATATTTTATTTGAATTTCTGCCTGCTCAATGCAATCTTTAGAATACTGAGATAATGCTGCGGAAAGAGAAGGTATGTTTTCGATTAGTGCAGCAAGAGAAACATTGGGTCGAAGAATAAGTTTTGCTGCTTTTTGTTTTTCTAAAATTGCTGCAGAATCAAGATCATTTAAATATGGATTTATTTCTTCCGGTTGGATATTTAAATTCTGTAAATCAGCTTTTATTTTTTCTGTATTATTTTTCTTAAAGAGAACCGCATCCATTCTTCCCTTTGAAGCCAGGCCAAGTTTATAACTCAGCTCTGTTAATCTTAAGTCGGCATTATCTTGGCGCAATAAAGTTCTAAATTCGGCTCTGCTTGTAAACATTCTATAAGGTTCTTCGGTTCCTTTGCTAATAAGATCATCAATTAATACGCCGATATAAGCATCGCTTCTTTTTAAAATAACTGGCTCTAAATTCTTTGATTTTTGATGTGCATTGATACCGGCCATTAAGCCTTGGCAAGCAGCTTCCTCGTATCCGGTTGTTCCATTAATCTGTCCTGCAAAAAACAAACCATCCAACAATTTTGTTTCCAAAGTATGCTTAAGCTGTGTTGGCGGAAAATAATCATATTCAATTGCATAACCCGGCCTGAAAAATTTACAATTTTCAAACCCAGCAACAGACCTAAGAGCTTGAAACTGAACATCTTCGGGTAGTGAGGTAGAGAATCCATTAACATAGATTTCAACTGTATTCCAACCTTCCGGCTCTACAAATATTTGATGCCGATCTCTCTCTGCAAAGCGGTTGATTTTATCTTCAATGCTGGGACAATACCTGGGACCAACACCTCCTATCCTTCCTTGAAACATTGGGCTTCGGTCAAAGCCGGTTTTTAATATATCGTGTACTTCCTGACTGGTGTAAGTAATAAAGCAACTTTTTTGTTGGGCTGGCCTTATTCTTTCAAAGTCTAAAAAAGAGAACCCGATAATTTCTTCATCTCCACGTTGTTCTTCCATTTTAGAATAATCTAAACTTCGGCTGTCAACTCTCGGAGGAGTACCTGTTTTTAATCTATCGCTTTCAAAACCATATTCAACCAGCTGTTCTGTGATTCCAGTAGCCGCTTTTTCAGCAACCCTGCCTCCACCAAATTGTTTTTCGCCAATATGGATAATCCCATTTAAAAAAGTGCCACTGGTTATAACCACGGCTTTTGATCTGATTTCGTGACCAAGCCCTGTTATAACTCCACAAGCTCTATTATCTTTTATTAAAATAGATCGAACCACATCCTGATAGAAATCTACGTTAAGTGTAGATTCTAACATTTGACGCCATGTTGCTGCAAATAACATTCTGTCGCTTTGAGCACGGGGACTCCACATTGCAGGCCCCTTACTTCTGTTCAACATACGAAATTGAATCATGCTTTTGTCGGTCACAATTCCACTATAACCACCCATTGCATCAATCTCTCGTACAATTTGACCTTTTGCAATTCCGCCCATAGCCGGGTTACAGCTCATTTGTGCAATAGTTTGCAAATTCATGGTCACCAACAAAACCTTGCTTCCAAGGTTTGCCGCCGCCGCCGCCGCTTCACAACCGGCATGTCCGGCACCAACAACGATAACATCATAATCTGGAAACATCTATTAAAACGATTTTAAAAGAGTTGCAAAGATAATCACCTCAAGGGTGGTCGGGTTTTTTGAAGTAACGCAAAGCGGAAAAATTTGTTTCACGTGGAACCGGCTTGTTTTTGCAAGGGAATCTAAATGAAACATATAATGTCAAAAAAGATTAATAATTTTCCAAGAGAGGGGCATTTTTTTAACTAATGTTTTTTTAGAATAGATGATAGTATTACTGAAGCAGACGCAATGAAGCCGGTGTAGTCTGCAAGAAAAAAGTGGCATTAATGTTTCACGTGAAACAAAGGCGGTTTATTTTTAATTGAGTGTTTTAAAAAATTGCAAATATTGCTCTTCCTTTTGCCGCATTTTTACTATTTCAATTTTCTTTTTGTCTTTATAACCACACAAATGAAGAACACCACGCACACTCACACACACAACAGCCACTCGAGCTAGGACAGCAAAACATCAAAGGT
>DATAMD010000240.1:0-1769 GCA_036260755.1 Chitinophagaceae bacterium
ATCACGTGATGTAAAAATCCGTGACGTAAAATTTGCGGTAAATAATGGCGCCGATGAAATTGATATGGTAATTAGCAGAGGTGAATTTTTACAGGGCGATTATAATTTTGTGTTCGATGAAATTGCTGCAGTAAAAGAAGCATGCGGCGAGGCAAGATTAAAAGTTATTTTAGAAACAGGCGAATTGGTTACTTACGATAATGTGCGAAAAGCCAGCGATATTGCCATGTATGCCGGAGCCGATTTTATTAAAACATCAACCGGAAAAATTACGCCTGCTGCAACGATGCCGGTAACATTGGTGATGCTCGAAGCTATCAGAGATTTTTATTACAAAACAGGAAAGATGATTGCCATGAAACCTGCAGGCGGTATTTCGAAATCGAAACTGGCCTTGCATTATTTGGTGATGTTGCAGGAAACATTGGGCGAAGCATGGATGAATAATTATTGGTTTAGATTTGGTGCAAGCAGTTTGGCAAATGATGTGTTGATGCAATTGGAAAAAGAAAGAACAGGTGTGTATCAATCAACAAATTATTTTTCGATTGATTAAATGAATGCCAAGGAGAGAACAAGGCGTTGAAGAGTGCGACGCAACGATGTTAAATTGAAATTCAGAAGCCGGTAACAAAAAAATAATTTATTGAATGATTGAAGTACGAAATATAAAAAAATCTTTTGACGGAAAAATAATACTGGAAGACATCAGCGCGGTGATGGAAGCGGGCAAGTGTAATTTAATTATCGGCATCAGCGGCAGCGGTAAAACGGTATTAACAAAATGTATTGTTGGATTATTTGCGCCCGACAGCGGCGATATTTTATACAACAACGAAAGCATGTTGCAGATGGATAAACATGCGTATAAAAATTTGCGCCAGCAGATCGGGATGTTGTTTCAGGGATCGGCATTATTTGATTCGATGACAGTGGAACAAAATGTGCGATTTCCGCTGGACATGTTTACCAGCCTCACTTTGGCCGAAAGAACAAAATGTGTGAATGAAGTTTTAGACCGTGTGAATTTAAGCGGCGCCAATAAAAAATATCCGGCAGAGCTTAGTGGTGGTATGAAGAAAAGAGTTGGTATTGCAAGAGCCATTGTATTAAATCCAAAATATTTATTTTGCGATGAGCCCAACTCGGGACTTGATCCGCAAACATCTTTACTGATCGATAAATTGATTAAAGAAATTACGAATGAATTTCAAATCACAACTATTGTTGTAACGCATGATATGAACAGTGTGATGGAGATCGGCGATCATATTGTTTACCTTCATGAAGGCCGTAAACAGTGGGAGGGAACGAATAAAGAAATCATCTTCAGTAAAAATGAATTACTCAATAATTTTATTTTTGCATCAGAGTTTTTGCAGGATGCAAAACAGATGCGGATGATGGACGCAAAGAACAATAATCGTTAAAATTTATTATCAGAAACAATATTCAACATGAAAAAAAACATCTTCTTTATTTTATTTTTAATCGCTATTCCTTTTACATCTTTCGAACAAGCCAATGGAGAGCCTGTTGCGGCTTATAAAAAAAATCCAGCGATACCCGAATTTAAAATTGTTGAAACAAGAGATACCACTGCAACTTTTATCAGGGACAGTTTACCTAAACTTTGATGATAATTGATCCACACAAAAAACACATGCTTTAACTTATCCATATTTTTTACGATCTCGGTTGCCTCATATTGGCAATGACTGCAATCGGGACTAAAATAAATTATTACAACCTGTTTATGTTTAGGTAAA
>DATAMD010000276.1:0-23951 GCA_036260755.1 Chitinophagaceae bacterium
AGCCAGAAAAATATTTGGACATACGCCCGAAATGATTGCTTTTTATTCGAGAATTACCGGCGTTGATTATCCGTGGAATAAATATTCGCAAATTGTTGGCCGCGATTATGTGAGCGGTGCGATGGAAAATACAACCTCAACTTTACACGCCGAAAATGCACAGCAGGATGCACGCGAATTAATTGATGGCAATGGTTGGGAAGATGTGATCGCTCACGAATTATTTCACCAATGGTTTGGCGATTATGTTACCTGCGAAAGCTGGAGCAACATTACCGTTAATGAATCTTTTGCCGATTTCAGCGAAACCATCTGGAACGAATTTAAATATGGAAAAGATGCAGGCGATGAAGTAAATTATCGTGGCATCCTGAGTTACTTATCGAACCCCGATAATTATAAAAAAGATTTGGTACGTTTTTATTATGCCGATAAAGAAGATGTGTTCGATCAGGTAAGTTATCCAAAAGGCGGAAGGATATTAAACATGCTGCGCAATTATGTTGGCGACAGTGCATTTTATAAATCCTTGCATCTTTATCTTACTACAAATAAATTCAGTAACGGCGAAGCGCATCAATTGCGTTTAGCATTTGAACAGGTAACCGGACAAGATTTAAACTGGTATTGGAATCAATGGTATTATGGAAGCGGCCATCCTAAATTAAATATCAGTTACAGTTATGATGATGCAACTAAAACTGCAAAAGTGATTGTGCAACAAACACAAACAGGAACTATTTTTAAACTTCCTGTTGCTGTTGATATTTATAACGGTGCCAATAAAACCCGGTATAAAGTTTGGGCGCAAAATGCTGTTGATACTTTTTCGTTTGCTGTTGCCTCAAAACCTGATCTGATAAATTTTGATGGCGATAAAATTTTATTGTGCGAGAAAAAAGAAAATAAAACTTTAGACAATTATATCCATCAATATAAATATGCGGGTTTGTATGTTGACCGCAGAGAAGCCATTGATTTTGCTGCAAAAATGCAGGCCGATCAAAAAGCATTGGATTTGTTGAAATTGGCTTTGAAGGATAAATATTTTAATTTGCGAAATTATACTTTAAACAAGATAAATATTTCGGTTGATGCGGTTAAAATACAGGCAGAGCCTATACTTACAGAGATCGCAAAGAACGATACAAAGTCAACCGTTCGTGCAAAAGCCATTGAATTGTTAGGCCGGTATAAAAAAGATGCGTACAAAAATCTATTTGAAAAAGCAACTTACGATTCATCGTACAGCATTGCCGGAAGTGCATTGGAAGCGTGGTCGAAAATTGACAGCAGCGGTGCATTTAATGCAGCAAAAGAATTAAGTAAAAAACCATCGAAAGGAAAATTAGCGACTGCTATTTCGAATGTGCTGATAAGCTTTGGCGATGAAACTTCTTTCGATTTTATTTCGGATGAGTTTGAAAAAACACCCATCTCCGAAGGAAAATTTCAGCAACTGCAATCGTTCAGTGCTTTGCTGGCTAAAATAAAAAATACCGATAAATTAAAAAAAGGTGTTGATCAGATCGTGCAATTCCGCGAAGCAATTCCAAATGCATACAGAAATCAAACAGATACTTTCATCAATAATTTTTTATTGAAAGGATTGGCAACTAAAAAAGAAGCGGCAGGATTAAAAGAGCAAGCCGATTATATTAATTCAAAAATTCCTGCTAAAAAATAAACCCGTTTTTATTTTTTAAATAAAAAACTACAGTTGATTTTATATCGGCTGTAGTTTTTTTATGCCATCACTCGTTGCTCTGATTTTTAAAACTTGCGAATCTCGCAGCTCAAGTATCCTTCAGTAAAAGAGTGCGATACTTCGCCAAGCTCAGTACAGGCTACACGCAGCCTCATTCTTATTCAATAGCAGGTAACAAAAAAGCCATCGCAAATTTGCAACGGCCTTTTATCTGGGAGAGGATTTGTTTTTATTTTATGGTAATTGTTCCGCTTCCTTTGGTGGTCATTGGAATGGTCATACCCTGCACTTCGGTATTTCCGTTTGCAGAAAAAGTTGTTGTTGCATTTTTTAAAATACCGTTCGAAGCATCATAAACTCTGGTAGAATTTAAAGCGCCTTCCATTGTAACTTTAAGATCCATGCCGTTCTGTTGTTTGGTAGTGATTGTTTTATTATCGCTGATAACAATCACAGTAACTTCATCTTTTGTTACTTTTGATACAGTATATTTATTTACAATTTTAGAGCCTTCGGCAGATGAAACAGAATCGCTCCATGCAAACCCTTCTTTTGCAGTAGCTGCATCAACAGGGCTGAACAAATAAGTGGCAACATCTTCTCCGTTCTGTAATCCGCTCATATCTTTATACAAAGCAGCTTTGCCAATTTCAACAGTAATATCACCGGGTTTATTTAATTCTTTTAAAGCATCAGCCAATTGAGGGTTATTAAGCGTAGCAGAATCGTTTGAATCAAATTTTTGTTCATTTCCCATCATCGTTACAGCACCTGCAATTCTTTTTAATGTTGATGTGAGTGTAACCGTTTTTCCGGTTAACGACTTCACTTCAAAATCGGTTGCTATATCACCTGAGGAAGGTATTTCCATCTCAGTGCCCATTTGATTAACCGTAGTATTTGATTTAACAGAGGCAAGTGCCTGAAATTTTTTTCCAACAGTTTGTGCCTGAATAGCTGTTGCCAATAACATGATTGGTAAAGCGAAAACCAGTTTTTTCATCGAATGAATTATTTAAATGATTGATAAATTTTTATAAAAATATAAAAAATAATTGTTTCTACCAACTTCCGCTCGAACCGCCGCCGCCACTGCTTCCGCCGCCGAATCCGCCAAAGCCGCCGCCGCCAAAGCCACCACCACCCCAGTTGCCGCCACCACTTCTTCCGCCACCCATCATGCTTCCTAACAGCATGCCGGTTAATAATCCGCCACCTCCGCCGCCACGCATGGCCATGATGATGATTACAAAAATTACAATTAAAATAAACTTCAATACACTTCCGGCACTGCCGCCATTGGTATTATTTCTTTCACGTTTTATTTTATAATCGCCCACAGCAGCCTTACTTAAATCGTCCACTGCCTTATTAATACCGCCATAATAATTATTTTGACGAAATGCAGGGCGCAGATCGTTTGCAATAATATCGCTGGCAACAATATCGGGTATTGCACCTTCTAAACCATATCCAACTTCTATCCTCACTTTATGATCGGCAACAGCAATTAAAATCAATACACCGTTATTTGTTTTTTTGTTGCCGATACCCCATTCGCGAAATGTTTTGGTAGCAACATCTTCAATGGGTTCATCGTTTAAAGTATTTACAGTAAGTACAACTATTTGATTGGAGGTACTGTCGTCTAATGCCACTAATTTTCTTTCTAACCGATCGCGGTCGTAATCATCAAACACATTGGCATTATCAACCACCAGTCTTGGCGGATTGGGTTTGGGAATACTTTTTTGCGCAAATAAATGCAGCGAAAAAAATAATAAAAATATGGTGAAAATTTTTTTCATGATGATGTCAGGCTGCGTTTATTGAAGCCATCATATTTGAATCACCTTTCGACAGTCTCAAGGTGACATTAACAATTTTATTATCGTCCAAAAACAATATCGTCGGGTAATTCATTAATATCTGTTGCTGCATCGTACGGAAAATGTTGCTGCAATGCTTCGCCAATTTGTGCAACTATATTAGCAATGCCCTGAGCATAATTATTTTTATTAAAATGCTGCAACATTTCTTTTACGGCATTATTCCAAAACACATCGCCAACTTTTTGATGAATGCCTTCATCGCCAAATACTGCCAATTGACGGTCTTTCATTGCAACATACACCAGCACAGCATTTCGCTGTGCGGTGTTTTGCATATTTAATTTTTGAAATAATTCAATAGCACGATCTAAGGGATCTACGAAACTGCATTTGCTTTCGATATACACTCTTACTTCGCCGCTTGTTTTTAGTTCCGCAGACTGAATGGCAGCAGTAATAATTTGTTTTTCTTCATCGCTGAAAAAATTAGCTGCTCTTTTTCTGAATAAGTTTAGCATTGAATTATTTTACGGCGATTAGAATTTTACTTCGGGTGCTTTTTCGCTTCCGGCTTCGGCTTTAAACCCTTCTTTTTCTTTGAAACCAAACATGCCTGAAAAAATATTCATTGGAAATGAACGCACTTTTACATTGTATGTTTGAATGGCATCATTAAAATCGTTTCGTGCAACTTTAATTCTATTTTCTGTTCCCTCTAATTGTGCCTGCAATCCACGAAAAGCATCGTTAGCTCTAAGGTTTGGATATTGTTCGGATACAACTAATAATCTTCCTAAAGCTTGCGATAACTGTCCTTGTGATGCCTGAAACTGTTGTAATTTTTCGGGTGTAAGATCTTTTGCATCCACTTTCATTTGTGTAGCACTTGCTCTTGCTTCAATTACAGCTGTTAATGTTGATTTTTCGAAATTAGCTTCACCTTTTACCGTGTTCACTAAATTAGGAATCAAGTCGGACCGGCGTTGATAATCGCTCTGCACTTTGTTCCATGCATTTTTTACATTTTCATCCTGTTGAACCAAACCGTTGTAGCCATTGCATCCTAACCGACCTAAAAATAATATGAAAACTCCAATAACAATTAGAACGATGTTTCTTGTACTCATGATTTTTTAATTTGTTGAGTTAAATATACATCAAACTAAATACCCGAATATTAATTTATGACGGAACGGCAGTAATAAAAAAATCCACCTTGTTGCAAAGTGTTTTTTTTGATGGCCGGCTTTCAGTTATTTGGGCATCACCTGTTGCCACGCTCGGTTCAAAGTTCTGTTTTCATGTCAGCAAAAAAAGCGGCCGAGTAAAAAAATAAATAGCCATGAAAACTCATGGCTATTATTTAAAAAATCAGGATTATTTATTCATTCACCGCTGCAATGCCCGGTAATACTTTTCCTTCAAAATATTCTAACATTGCACCACCACCTGTTGAAACATAACTTACTTTATCGGCAAAGCCAAACTGATTAACTGCTGCAACACTATCGCCGCCACCCACTAAACTAAATGCACCCAATGCGGTTGCTTCGGCCACTGCTGTTGCAATTGATTTGGTACCGTGCTGAAATTTTTCCATTTCAAAAACACCCATCGGGCCATTCCATAAAATTGTTTTTGAACGTTTGATGGCATTGGTAAATTGTTCAACTGCATTTTCTGCAATATCCAATCCCATCCAGCCATCGGGAATATTATTTGATGGTGCTGATGAAGTATTTGCATCGGCAGCAAATTTATCGGCAATAATACTATCGCTGGGCAAATGAATACAAACGCCTTTTGCTTCTGCTTTTTTTAATAATTCTTTTGCTGTTTCTAACCGGTCTGTTTCGCATAAAGAATTACCAATATTTCCGCCTTGTGCTTTAAAGAAAGTATAAGCCATGCCGCCGCCGATGATGATATCGGTTGCACGTTCCAATAAATTTTCGATGATGAGGATTTTGTCCGAAACCTTTGCCCCGCCTATGATTGCCATGAATGGCTTTTCGGATTTATGCAATACTTTTTCGGCTGCTGTTACTTCGCCTTCCATTACAAAACCAAAGAACCTATTTTCTTTTGAAAAGAATTTTGCAATAACCGCAGTTGATGCGTGTGCACGGTGTGCCGTACCAAAAGCATCGTTTACCCAAACATCGCCAAGCTTCGATAATTTTTCGGCAAATGCTTCATCGCCTTTTTCTTCCTGTTTATAAAAACGAAGGTTTTCTAATAATAAAACTTCGCCGGGTTGCAGCGTTGCAGCTAATTCTGTTGCTGATGTTCCAATACAATCGTCGGCAAATTTTACGGTAACGCCACCCAACAATTGGCTTAAATGATTTACCAAATGTTTGAGAGAATATTTTTCGATTGGACCATCTTTGGGGCGACCCAAATGGCTCATTAAAATAGTACTGCCGCCATCGGCCAATATTTTTTTTATGGTTGGAAGCGTTGCACGCATACGGTTATCGTCAGTGATATTATATGACGCATCTAAAGGAACATTAAAGTCGACACGAATTAATGCTTTTTGATTTTTAAAGTTGTGATCTGAAAACTTGCTCATAAAAACTTTTTAGGGGTTGAAATAAAAAAGGCATGCAGAATTTACGCTGCATGCCTTTTGATTAACTATGTGAATCTATTTGTTTCAAAATAGTTGATTGATGTTCTGAAAGTACAAGTGAGTGACACAACAGGCGATGCCATAAGCACTGCTGCTCGTCAAACAAAAATTACTTGCTTATTAATCCTGCAAAGTATTTTACTGTACGAACCAACTGAGAAACATAGCTCATTTCGTTATCGTACCAGCTAACTACTTTAACTAATTGTTTATCGCCAACAGAAATTACTTTAGTTTGAGTTGCATCGAATAAAGAACCGAAAGAAATACCGATTACATCAGAGCTTGTAATTTCATCTTCTGTATAACCAAAGCTTTCGTTGCTGGCGGCTTTCATGGCAGCATTAACTTCGGCAGCCGTTGTTTTTTTAGCAACAATTGCAGTTAATTCTGTAACGCTGCCGGTAATTACAGGAACACGTTGAGCGCTACCATCTAATTTTCCTTTTAATTCGGGCAATACCAAACCAATTGCTTTAGCAGCACCTGTTGAATTAGGAACGATGTTAGCAGCAGCAGCTCTTGCTCTTCTCAAATCGCCTTTTGCATGAGGTGCATCTAAAGTATTTTGATCGTTGGTATAAGCGTGAATGGTGGTCATGCTGCCTGCTTCGATGGTGAAAGCATTATTTAATGCCTGAGCCATTGGAGCCAAACAGTTGGTAGTGCAAGATGCGCCACTGATAACAGTTTCGCTGCCATCTAAAATATTGTGGTTAACATTAAATACAACTGTTTTCATTTCGCCTGTTGCAGGAGCAGAGATTACAACACGTTTAGCGCCGGCAGTAATATGAGCTTCGGCTTTTGCTTTATCGGTAAAGAAACCGGTTGATTCGATAACAACATCAACACCATGTTGTCCCCAAGGAATTTGAGAAGGATCGCGTTGAGCATAAATTTTTACTTCATGACCGTTAACAACAATTGAATTCTCGGTTGATTGTACATCCTGATCGAAACGGCCTTGTGCACTGTCGTATTTTAATAAATGGGCTAATACTTTTGGGCTTGTTAAATCATTAATGGCCACTACATCAATTCCTTCCATGTTAAATATCTGGCGATATACCAAACGGCCGATACGACCAAAGCCGTTAATCGCAACTTTTACTGTACTCATTGATTCGAAAAATTTAGATTAAAAATAAATTTGAGGTGCGAAATTACATTATTAATGCAAATAAATAGTATCGTAAAAGGAAACATTGTGTTATTTAATAAATAACCAGGAGAATATATAAAGATTTATGATTTATATCATGTTTAAATGCACTCATGCTATTGTCATACACTAATAAGGCCTTTGCCATGCCTTAATAAAGCACTAAGCATACCGCATCCATACCGTATCTATACTGTATCCATACCGTATGTGACTCGTTAAGTAGTCCTTGACTCGTCCTAAAATAACTATACAGGAGGTATCGTACGGCTACAGCTTTACAGTTTTAGGATAATTTATTACTCATAAAAATATATTCGAAGAAAAAATTTTGGCAGTGCAGTAACAGGAACCTATTTTTGCGACCCGAATAAAACGAACGGCCGGTTCGTCTATCGGCTAGGACAGCCCCCTTTCACGGGGCAAAGACGGGTTCGATTCCCGTACCGGCTACAAACAATTTCTTTAAAAATCCCGTTAACATTAAGCTGACGGGATTTTTTTTATTATTTGATTCAATAAAATTTTATAGCCGGAATTTTAATCACCCCCAATTCATCTTTTGCTTCATCTCAGAGAAAAAGTGTTTGCAATGTTTTATCGGTATAATCATCTATTGCCATAATTATATTGGGCAGATGCGCAAACTCTTCCATTGTATGATAGGTTTTAATAACAACCGCCTGCATGCCTGCTCTTAATGCCGACTCAACACCTTTTGGCGAATCTTCGAAAACAATACATTTATTATACTCTATTCCTAACTGATCGGCACATTTAATAAATGTTTCGGGATCGGGTTTACTTACCGCCACATCATCGGCACTAACAATACTTTTAAAATATTTATGAAGATGAAGCCCGTTAATTATATAATCAACATTAAACATAATGGCTGCTGTACCTATTGCCATAGGAATACTTTGCTGAAAAGATCTTTCCAAAAATGTATCTAATCCATTAATTAATTTAAGATGAGGCGTAAATTCTTTTTGATACCTTCTTTCTTTTTCTACAGATAATTCTTTCATTTTTTCTTTGGTAAAATATCCTTCACCAAAAATTCTGATCAGAAGTTCTTCATTCTTACCATACATCTCTTTTTTTACTTCATCCCACGAAAGATTGGCGTGCAAATCGTTATTTAAAATATCGTACCATGCTCTTGCATGAAATTCCATATCATCAATAACAGTTCCGTTCAGATCAAATAAAAATGCTTTATCACTCATCTGTGCAAGCTAAATAAAAATTTGTCAAATTGCTGCAGTTTGAATTTCTGCAAACCACTAAAGCAAATGCCGTTAAACCAATTTAGTTCTTATTTAAACTATTTGGTCTGCTGTTTAACGAACTTCCCCATACGGTTGGTTTATTAACAAGTTCAATTTCCAACGTACCGCCCTGCATAATATTTTTATGACTTATAAAATTCTTTTTATACAATTTTCCATTCCATTTTACTTTGCTTATAAACATTGCACCGATGTTTTTTTTATTGCTGATGATTTTTAATTTTTTATTGTTGGGCAATGCAATTTTTATTTTATCGAACAAAGGCGAACACAAAATATATTCATTGGAAATTGGATCAACCGGATAAAACCCCATCGCCGCAAACACATACCAGGCACTCATTTGGCCCGCATCATCATTGCCGCTTAAGCCACCCGGGCCATCGCTGTATTCTTCGGCTAATATTTTTCTAACCTGCGACTGAGTTTTATAAGCCGATGCAGTAAAGTTGTACATAAACGGAATCTGATGCCCCGGTTCATTACCATGCCAGTATTCGTTTTTTATAAATAAACTATCCAATGCAGTTTCTAATTTTGCAGAGCCTCCCATTAATTTAATTAACCCGTTTACATCTTGCGGCACATAAAAAGTATATTGCCGCGGTGTACCTTCGGTAATATAAATTTCTCTTTCATCTGCATTAAAATTCTCAAACCATTTTCCATTAGCATAATGCCCTCTCATCATTCCAACGGTTGTATCAAAAACATTTTTATAGTTGAACGAACGTTGCAGTAATTTTTTATAATCATCTTTTTTATTCAATCCCTTTGCAACAACACTTAATGCATAATCATCAAAAGCATATTCCAATGTGCGGCTTACCTGTTCTTTTTTATGAAACGCTTCCTGCACACTGTCATCCATTGGTATGTAACCATATTTTATGTAAGAAGTTAATGCCCTTCGTCCCATTCCATTTTTATAATCATTAAAATCTGTTGCTGTTTCAAAAGCATTTTTTCGCATTAACCTGTATGCTTCAGCCACATCATAATTGCGAATATTTTTTGCGTAAGCCGATGCAATAAATGCAGTTGCATGATCGCCAATCATGGCAGCAGTATAATTATTCCAGCATGGAAAAACAGGCAACCATCCGCCTTGCTCTCCTTTTGCGATTAATGATTTTACAAATTGATTCACCAATTTTGGTTGTAATATTTCTAACAACGGCAATTGCGCCCTGTAAATATCCCACATCGAAAAATCGTCGTAATAGCCGCCACCATTCATTTTCATTAATTCGTAATTACCTGCAAATTTTGGATATGTTCCATCAGCATCACTCATTAACCGCGGATGCTGCATGGCATGGTACATTGCCGTATAAAAAATGCGTTTATCTTTTTCGTTATTTGTTTCAACGGTTATTTGCGATAATGCTTTCTCCCAAACCTGTTTTGATTTTGCAAGTATTTGATTAAAATTTTGATCTGCTATTTCGTTTTGCAAATTATTTTTTGCCGCACTCAAACTGCTGAACGATGTACCAATTTTAATACAAAACTGTTCTCCTTTTTTCATTGCAAAACCAACATAAACACCAATATTTTTTTTGTTCATCACAGTATCAGCCAAAAAAATTTTATTATCGGCATAAGTCCCCGAACAATTAATTTTCTTTTCAATTTTTATATAAAACCAACCATTAAAACCTGCCGGCTGTCCCCATCCCTGATAAATTCTATAAACCGGATTATAACCCCACACTTCGCCTTTTGCTGCATCTGCTTTTATAAACCCTTTTTCTTTATCGCTGTTGGGCATGATGAGTAAATACAAACTATCATCACGCTGCAAACTAAACTGCATCACGGCACATCGCAGTGTTGAAGTAATTTCTGTAGCAAGATGTTGTGCAGGCAAATTAATTTTATAATAACACGGCGATGTTATTTCATCATCATGCGAAAAAGGAATGGCATAATCGTTTACATTTATTTTTAATTTTCCAACAACAGGCATCACGGTAAAACTGCCGTAATCCTGTGTGCACGAGCCATTCAGCCAATGCGTGCCACGAAAACCGCTCAATAAATTATCCTGATAAAAATAAGGTGGCTGACATTTAATTTCTGTTTGCCTCGTTTGCGCCACCCATTGCGTCATCGCAAAAGGCAAAGTTACCGATGGAATGGTGTTTGCATTTAATTCGCTTCCGGCCTCGCTGTGTTTTAATGCCGCAACTGTGGTAGATGCCGCAGTGCCCGATAATGGTTGAACATATTTTATCAGCCCTTGCGCATAAACATTTATGCACAAAAAAAACAGAATTGTAAAAACAAATATTTTTTTTATGTAGCCAGCTGCGGTAATTCTATTTTGCTTTTGTTGCGTCGCACTCTTCAACATCATTAATATTATTGAGCAATTTATTTTTTATTAGTATAAATCACATCATTAAAAAACATTCCGGGCTTTTCTGTTTTGCCCGCCGCCTTTGTGTTTTGCAGTAACAATTGTTTTACATCATTAAATAAAAATGCTTTCCTGAAATCTTCGCCTTTCATATTTACTGTAACATTATTCATCGTTAATCCTTTTACATGCCTAACATAAAACCCCCAGACAGGCAGCTCGCCAAACATCGAAAACTCGGGATAATCTTTTACTGCTTCGGTGATGGTTTTAGCAGAATCTATCGGAAAATAATTTACTTTCTTATCGGCAACGGTGGCATAATTAATTTCAATATTTTGCAAGCTTACATTTTCAATCAAATGCCCGGGCAATCCGCTTATTGAAGAAGGAAAAACATTATGCGGATACGGAATTGCAGAACTATCAATGCCCGAATTATTCCATGGCGAAATACTTTGATATACAATTGAAGTATCAATTTTAAATGTTGGCGGATATTTTAATTCGGGGCCTTCCATCGGGTATCCTTTATCGGGTTTTATTAACGGCACATCAACTTTTACATTGGCAATAGAAACATTGCGCAGGCTGCTGTAAACCGAATCTTTATTGCGGTGACCTAATTTTATAAAAATGGCATTGCCTGTATTTACCGCACGAATATCTTTTACGTCAATGCCATCAATTACGCCGCCATCAACACTTTCGATGGCAATGGCCGAACGATAAGTATCATACACTTCAATATTTTTTATCACAATGTTTTTAAACCCGCCACGCGATGCAGTTCCTAATTTTATTGCGCTGGCACTTGATCGTACCCTGCAGTTCGAAACAAAAATATTTTCGCAACTGCTGTTTCTGTTATGCGACTTTAAACAAATACCATCATCAGCACAATTAATATTGCAGTGCGTTACTGTTGCATTTTTACAATCAACCAAATCAATACCATCATTATTCCAAAAAACATTACTAAAAACACTTATGCTGTCGATAATAATATTTTTGCATTTTTCATAATTCTGAATCCAGCAGGTTCCGTTTTGCAGATGGATATTTTTTATTGCAACACCATCACAGTTTTTAAAATGAATCATTTGCGGCCGGTTTAAGTCGCTTGGCCTCCGCTGGTGCCAATCATTAAAAAATTTCCATTCATCATCATACCATTCTCCTTTTCTTAACCGCATATAAAGATCATTAATTAATAAATCGCATTGCCCGTCAATTAACCCTTTGCCGGTAATAGAAATATTTTTTTCATTATCGGCAACAATCAGTGCCGACACTTTTAAACTGCTACCATAATCGGCAATGTTAGCGCTTGCAAGCAATACAGCTTCTTCATGAATATTTAATTCAACATTCGATTTTAAATGTAATACACCTGTTACAAATCTTCCTCTCGGCACTAATACTTTACCTCCGCCCAATTTAAATACTTCATCAATTGCACGTTGAATGGCAATGGTATTATTTGTAATGCCATCGGGCCTTGCACCAAAATCAATAATATTTTTTGATACTGTTTGTGCATGAACAGTTGAACAAAAAAGCATTACTAAAAAAATAATTCTCATTTTAAAAATTTTATTGGTTTTCGAATTGCTCATCAGATTTTGACGGCGGTAATATTTTTGTTCCCCATGAAGAAGGTGTTGCATCCATTTCTAAAATTAGTTCACCGCCATTCATAATTTCTTTATGTTCAATCCATGATTTATCAAATGCAATTCCGTTTAGTTTTGCTGATTTGATATATTTATTTTGATCAGATAAATTATTTGCAGTGATAATAAAATCTTTACCATTATCAAGATGAATGATTGATTTTTTTATAAAAGGTGAATTGATTAAATAATACGATTGACCTGCATTTGGATAAAAGCCCATCATGTGAAACGCAAGCCAGGACGACATTGCACCGGAATCGTCATTACCCGGAATACCACTCCGTGAAGCATTATAATTTGCATTTATAATTTTATGAATCCTGTCGCTGCTTAAATCGGGCCGCCCAATCCAATGATATAAATCCGGACTTAAAAACGAAGGTTCGTTGCCAACATTATAAAATCCTTTTTTAAATAAAATATCCAATCGTTTTTTAAATGCATCATCGCCGCCCGATTTTTTTACAAGCATTGCAACATCATGCGGAACGCTTAAAGAATATTCCCACGAACTTGCTTCATAAAAAAATCCGCACCACCAGCAAACACAAATAGGCCAGTCTTGTGCAAGAGGCGTATAACGCAAATACGAAATTTTTCCATTACTTACATCGCATTGAAAACTATCAACCCATTTGCCGGCAGCATTTTTTGGCATGATAAAACCTGTTGCACCATTATCATTTATATCTCTCCACAAGTTTTGCCAATTATCAGATTGTTTTAAAAAAACGCCAATATTCGCCTTCGCGGTTTATGCCTTTTGCAACAGTTGCCAAACAATAATCATCATACGAATATTCTAATGTTCTGTTACCGGCTCTTACAAAATTGGTAGAAACATAGCCTAACGAATTATAATCTGTTAATCCGCCTCTGCCTTCTTTTTCTTCATTACCACCCGGCGGAACATTTGCATCTTTCAGCATCGCTTCTAAAGCAAGATTATAATTAATACCTTTCAAATCTTTTACAAAAGCATCGGCAATTAATACTTCGGCATTAGAGCCACCTTGCGTTCTTCCATTGCAATTGCCGCTTCGTGCATCGGGCATATAACCATCGCGTTTATATATCTGCAACAAAGAATTTACAATATCAATTTCATGCGATGGAGATATTAAAGTGATGAGTGGATTTGATGAGCGATAAGTATCCCATATCGCATAAAAATCATCGTAATAAGCTGTGTTGTTTTCCCACAAAGGATTTTCACCGGTTCTGTCAACCGGCATCAGCATGGTATGATACAAAGCAGTGTAAAACATTTTCTTTTGGTCTGCACTTGCGCTGGTATCTATTTCAATTTTATTTAAAAGATTTTCCCATTTTGTTTGCGTTTCTTTTAACACCGTTTCAAATTTCCAATGCGGAATTTCGTCATCAATATTTTGTTTTGCTTTTAACGAACTGATGAAAGAAATACCAATTTTCATTTCAATATCATTCGCTTTCAATTCATCAAAGAATAACATGGCACCTGTTTTTTTTCCATCATCAATTTGTTTTTTTTGCGAAGGAAATAATTGATCGTTTTTCCATGTATTGAATAATTTAAAAGGCTTATTGAATACCGCTGAAAAATAGACGGTATAAGCATTTCCGTTATTCCAGCCACCGCGAATTTTTGTATAGCCGCGAACTTCATGATCGTTAATTATTTCAATCTCCGAACCAACAAATTGTTGCGCTTCTCTTCCATCGGGAACAATTGATTCGCCTAAAAATTCCCCGCAATCAATCTTCACTGCTTTCTTGTTTTTATTTGCAAACGAAAATTTATAATACGCTACTTTACGCGATGCTGTGATCTCTGTTTTAATATTCCACTTCTTTAATAAAACGCTGTAATATCCTGCTGATACTTTTTCGTTTTCGCGTAATGATTCTTGTTTGATAGATTCAAAATCACCGGCAAAAGGCATTACTGAAACATTACCATATTTTGGGCCGCCACCTGTACCGCTAACATGAGTTTGACTAAATCCGTACAATGTTTTATTCATATCGGGCGAGTAACCGCTGTTTGCATTTTTATTGCAATCGGGCCCTGGTTTTACCATTCCGAAAGGACATGACGGGCCAACAAAAACATTTCCCTCGCCTTGTGAACCGATGAAAGGATCTACATATTGATAATATTGGCTTTGGGCTTTTACGGCAAATAAAAAAATAAAAAATAAAAATGTAAAACGAAGCAGCAATGCTGACGGTGTAACCCGTTTGTTATTTATATTTTTTTTTTGAGGAAGCATAAATCAGGTTTAAAATTATTTGCAAAAATTATTTGTAACTATCGGCAATAACTGACCGATATTTATGATATAAAATTTTAGACATATCAACAGCATTTCCTTTAATTGCAACAGGATAATCTTTTCTTTCGTTCACCCAATGCCATTCCCATTTTTTTATTGCTTTGATGAAAGATGCGTTATCAAAATCTTTTCCTGCTTCTAATGATGATGAAAGTTTTGTAAAAAATTGTTGCCATCTCGGTTTATAAAAATCGTCCATTAAACCGCTCCATTGGTGGCAAGCATATTCGTTCAGCGGGCAATTTTCATCTCCCCAAAGTGTAATCAGGTCTTTTGCATTCATCTCGTACAACGCTTTCTCCTCCTGAGTTACACCACATTCTCTTGCAGATTTAATCCATCCGCCCAATAAAAAATCTTTTCTTGTTGCCAGTAAATTATCCATGTCTCCGATCAATTCAATAAACTGCGAACTGTATTTTTTAAATGCAGCAACATCTTTGTTTTTATATGCCTTTACAAATTGTTGTTGCACTTGCAAAGCATAGTTGGCAAGTATTTGCCGGGTTACATCAACAATATCAAATTGAAAGCCATCGCTGTTTTTGCACGAATCTGTTGCTTTAATAAATGCATCCCATGCAGGCAATAAATCTGTGGCATTATAATTAAGTTTTGTGTTAGCCCATCTTGTTGATGAATCGAATGTTGGCCTTGCCTGAATGATAGATTCTGCACCATCTCTTTTGTATAAATCAGGATGAACAGTGTACACTGTTTTTCTTAAAATGTTCCATGCAGTTAGTGCATTGCTATTTGCGATGCCATAACGGTTACGAATATATTCAGGCAACCATTTTTTTAAATCAACAGCATCGTTTCTCCAAACATTTTCCATCATCAACTCATACATCACAGGATTTTGTTCAATGCCTTCCATGGTTAAACCAATGCCTTTTAATTTACCGCTTTTATTATCGTGCAATGCTTTTGCAGGCTCGGTTGCAACTGTTTCCATTCTTCCAAACAAATTAGTGTTAGCACCAAAATTGTTAAGCATATTCCAAATCCATGGCTTACCAAAAAAAGATTCGGTACGTTTCCACACAGGTTCTATTTCTGTTGCCAGATCGAGCAAAATCATTTTATTATTGGGCACAGCTTTTAATAAAGCTTCTGTTTGCGGTTGTTTCCAGAATTTTCTATCGCTATAAAATAACCATGCCTGCATTACCCAAATGGCCGAAGTATCTGCACGATGCATTCCTTCGTAAACTTTTGCACTAAGCTTCGATAAAAATCCGGGATCATCGGATGGCGGTTCATTTTCATTAAAAGTATCTGCGCTGTACAAATGATCGGTACCTAATAATTGAGTTTGTTTTTGTAAGAATTTTTTTCCGATTGCTGCAAACAAAGAATCGTTTGCATCTAAAATATAAGTATCTCCAAAACCATTGTTCCAGTTTGTTGTTTTTAGTTTTGCCGCAGGGAATTTCTTTTTAAACGCAGCAGGTACATGTCCTGTAAATGCAGGCAGTACGGGCTTCATACCAAATGCTCTTTCGCGTTCAATAATTTTTTTTTGTAATTCAAAATGAGACTTCATCCAGTTTAACGGCAAGGGCCCGCCCCATCCATCTAAGTTGCCCATCCAAAACCAGGAAAAATAAGACGGGCCGCAAAAAAAATCTTTTAATTCATCATCACTAAAACCCATTTCCTTATATACTAAATACCATGTGTATTCTTCGCCGGTAATGGCCAACGGCATATTAATTCCATGCAATGCCATCCAATCAATTTCTTTTTCCCATCTGCTCCAATCCCACCAACTCATACTGTAATTAAAAGTGCAATAGTTTAAATAGTAGCGATATTCGTAAGGCGTTTCTTTATGAATTTTGTTTGCAACTTTTGGTAAAATTTTTGGGAGATGAAGGTTAACACCGTTCCATGTAATTTGTGCATGGCAAAATTCATTGAGGTAATAATACAATGCTGAAGCTATTGCTACGCCTGTGTTTCCACGCAAAATAATTTTATTATTTTTTGATTCAATCTCAAAAACATCTTTATCGTTTTGAGCATTGATGAATTCTGTTTTTATGTTTGATGAATGAGCACCGGCAACTCTTTTAATTAATGCTTCGGATGCCGAAATATTTGTTTGTGCATTTGCAGCTTGAAATGCCATCACAAAAAAAGCAAGTATGCTGCAATAAAATTTCATTCTCATTCTTTTCAATTTTAAAAAATACCTTACCAGAAAACAGTATATAAAACAGCCAATATTGTTAAGATGATTGCCGCTAAAATTTTAAAGCCCGTTGTGGTTTTAAACATAGCTGTATTAACTTCTATAATATGTTTATCATTTTCAGGGTGTGGCTTAAATAAACTTATCGTAATCATCACAGCAGCTACAAACAAAAATGTTATAGCCATTCGGTCGAGAAAAGGATAATCGGGAAATGCGCCACCGGTCCATGTTGGCAAAAACTTTAATGCAGTTGAAACAGGCACTGTTATTATTGCTCCAACAATTGCCGCGAATGCTGTGGTATTTTTCCAATATAATCCCAGTAAAAAAATTGCTAATACACCGGGCGAAACAAATCCAACATATTCCTGAATAAATTGATAAGCCTGATCAAGTGAACGAAGCGATGGCGTAATGAGTGCTGCAATTACCATAGAAACAATTACAGCCCAGCGGCCAATGCGTACCAATTTTTTTTCAGATGCATTTTTATTGAAAAACTTTTTATAAATGTCTAACGAAAAAATGGTGGAGATGCTGTTTGCTTTTCCTGCCAATGATGCAACAATTGCAGCAGTTAATGCAGCAAATGCAACACCTTTTAAACCGGCAGGTAATAAGTTCATTAATGTTGGATAGGCATGATCGGGTTTTATAGTTCCGGCATCCATCATTTCTTGTTGAAACATTCCGTTTTTGTGTAGCACAAACATGGTAATGCCCGGCAACACTGCAATCAACGGAATTAATAATTTTAAGAACGATGCAAAAATAATTCCTTTGCGTGCAGTCTTCAAATCCGCTCCCAGTGTGCGTTGTACAATATATTGATTACACCCCCAATAAGCCAGATTATTAACAAGCATACCGCCAATGAGTACAGATAAACCCGGCAATTCTTTATAATATGGATCTGTTTTTTTAAAGATCATGTGAAAATGTTCGGGTGCTTCTTTTCTAAGAATACCTAATCCTTTAAAAATATCTCCATCAAATCCAAACCTTTCAGAAAGCAATGATAATGCAAGGTAGGTTGTTACTAATCCGCCGAGAATAAGTACCACCACTTGTATCACATCTGTATAACCAATTACTTTCATTCCACCGAGCGTTACGATGATAGAAAAAATACTTAAGCCAACAATACACCATTCGAAACTGATATTACTGATGGATGATATTGCCAATGCACCGAGGTAAATGATAGAAGTAAGATTAACCAAAACATAAGTGAGCAACCAGAATGAAGCCATGATAGTGCTTACCGTATCGTTATACCGCACAGATAAAAATTGCGGCATCGTAAAAATTTTATTCTTTAAATAAACAGGAATAATAAAAACAGCAACAACAATTAATGCGGCAGCCGACATCCATTCATAAGTAGAAATTGCAAGTCCCAATGCAAACCCCGAGCCGCTCATTCCTATAAAATGTTCGGCCGAAATATTAGATGCAATTAACGATGCCCCGATTGCCCACCATGTTAAAGACCCCTCGGCTAAAAAAAAATCTTTTGAACTTGATGCAGTTGATTTTTTTTTCTTATAAATGTAAATGCCATAGGCAGATACCACAATAAAATAAATAAAAAAAACAAAGTAATCGGCAGTTTGTAATGTATGCATTGGCAGTTTTTCGATCGTTAAAAAATATTTTCAATATAGAACAACTTACACTTTCAGAAACCATTTCTTTTTATAAAAAAAAGATAATACTGCAAACTGAATAACGGCAACACCAATCCACAACAAGGATGAATGCCATACAATTTCAGTTTTATTAATCATTCCTCCGAATAAAAATTGCGAGGTATGTTCAAAATCAATCACACCATGCGCAGCCATATAAATTAAAATAGAATTACAACCAACCCACACAAAAGGCATTGACCATTTTTTAAATCCGGCAACATCAATTATTAAATAAAAAACAGAAAGCAATAAAACACTCCAGCCACCTGCATATAAAACAAAAGAGCTCGTCCACATATTTTTGTTAATCGGGAAATACAATCCCCATAACCATCCAGTAATAACTAATGCTGATCCTCCAAAAGCTAATGCCACAGCCTTTTTCAACTGATTCCATTTATCAGAATTCATTCTCAGAAACCGGCCTGCAAAAACACCCAGCAATGCAGAGCAAACAGCAGGTAGATTTGAAAACAATCCTTCGGGATCGTACGCTTTGCGATGTAATTTTCCGGGCAATAAAATCCTGTCGATATACCCTTCCAAATTTCCTTCGGGAGTAAGAACACCGGCACCAAAACCATGTACAGGTATTAACATCATTGCAGCCCAATATGCGAGCAATATCCCAACAAACCAAATAATCTGATAACGCAGTTTACAATTAAGAAAAATAATGGCAGCAAAAAAACAACTGATTGCAATTCTGCTAAGCACACTTGCAAAACGTGTATTTGCATATCCGTTTAACTGCAATGCACCGTTAACAATCATTCCAAAAATGATTAATAAAACAGTACGTTTTATTAATGATCTATAAATTTTTCTCTTGCCGATTTTTTGATTCATCCCGGCTTTTTCCAAACTATTATTGAAAGAGTAAGGCATACTTACACCGGCAATAAAAATAAACAGCGGAAAAATCATGTCGTAAAAAGTAAAACCATTCCACGGTGTGTGGTGCAGTTGATTGCTGATACCAACTATTATTTTTTCGAAAAAAGATAAATCATTATTAGTTGCAATTTGCCAATTGTAGGGATTTCGAATTAAGGCATGTTTGGCCATTTCAACATCAGCAAAACCATGAAAGATGCCTTCGCCGCTAATAATCCAAAACATATCAAATCCACGCAGTGCATCTAATGATTGTAAGCGTGTTGCCTGATTTGTTTTGCTTAAATTCATGGGAGCATTTATTTTGAAATATTTGTTTTATAAATAACTTTTCCTTTATCATTAATTGTTTGAACCGTTATCTGATCGGATGTTACAGAAAATAACATAAAACCATATTCGCTTGCAACCATTTTACTTTCGGGTATCTGGTGTACCGGAGTTTTTTCGGATGCTGCGCCCGAAATAAAATGTTGTGTTTTACTATCAGCAGCTTTTAAATGTTGCAAACTATGTTCGTGACCTGTAAGATAAACATCAACGCCATATTTATCGAACAAAGGTTTTAAAGAATTGCGAATAGCTTTTGTATCATACGCATCGGTTCGGCTGCCGCCCGAATACATTGGATGATGGCCCACAACTATTTTCCATTTAATATTTTTTGAAGGATTGCCCAATAGCATTTCCAACCATAGTTTTTGTGCCGAACTGTCCTGCGTTTTTACATTAGGTCCATATTCGGCATTGTTATAAAATTCAGGAATAAATGGATTTGTATCGATGAAGGCAATTAATACAACCTGACTTGTATCGCCATTAATAAAAAATTTTTTTGCATAATAACGTGCAGGCATTTTCCATCTGCGGCTTATTTTAGAATAAGCAACTTCTGCATCAGGATTTGTTTTATAGTCGTGGTTGCCAAGTACCGGATACCAATCCCATTGCAAAGAAAAAGCAGTATAAATATCTTCGAATGAATATCTGAATGAAGGGTCAAATTCGCTGATTACGCCGCTGGGATAAAAATTATCTCCCGTAGAAATAATGAATTGTCCTTTTATATCGGAAGCCGTTTTACCCATTTGTTCGGCCACTTGTTTTTGATGATCGGCACCATTACGCCCCCAATCACCCATTGCTATAAATTGTAATGCTTTTTCATTCCTGATTAACTGGTAACCAAGTTTAGGAATGTTTAATGAATCTTTTATAAATATCTGTGCAGTTATTGGTTGATATAACAACAGAAACAATATCGCAGATAAAATATTTTTTGTTTTCATTACATTTTTTTAGAATAAAAAAACCCGGGGTAGATACCCCGGAGTTGTTTTGTTTGCTATATAAAACTAACGATTCTAATACCCGGGATTTTGTTTCAAAGCCGGATTCACTGCAAAGGCATTAGTAGGGATGGGGAAAATCCTGCGGTAAGTATCGGCATTGGTTTTATAACCCCATTTACCTTCAAATTTTCCAAAACGGATCATATCATTTCTGTGCCAACCTTCCCATGCAAGTTCACGGCTACGTTCGTTGTAAACACTGTCTAAAGTACAGTTTGTCCAAGCAATACTTGTAGATCTGTTCGAACGAATACTGTTTACAAGTGATAAAGCTGAACTTCCACCTGTTGCAGTACCACCACGCAAAATGGCTTCGGCTTTCATTAAAACAATATCAGAATAACGGAAAATAGGAATATCGTTATTTTGGTTTCTGCTTGAAGAAGTTGCATCCGGATAGAATTTTATATTTCTGTAACCTTGAGTCCATGCAATTTCATCGTTACCAACATCAAAACCATTGGTTACTCCGTTATATGGATCTTGACCATTTGCAATATCTTGACGTAAGATAACATTAGGTGTTAAGTTTACCTGATAGGTGTACGAGCCACCCGGATTACTGCCACTATAATACTGATCATATCCTTTATTAGTAGTAGTTACAGTTATAGGAATAGTCTTAGCAGCATCCTGCCATTGTAAACCTGTTAACCATTGCCCGTTTCTAACATCATTGGGATCATTAAAATTTGCGTAAAACTCAGGTAATGTACTTGCTGCTCCTCCCGGATCGTAAGG
This sequence comes from Chitinophagaceae bacterium, assembly GCA_036260755.1. GTDB lineage: Bacteria > Bacteroidota > Bacteroidia > Chitinophagales > Chitinophagaceae > CAIQDX01. The sequence goes on from DATAMD010000276.1 coordinate 21,888, forward strand.
AATACCAAAATAATTATACCCTGCTCCGCTTCCTACTTTACCCATTGCACGTGGTACATCATAACGTGCATGATAATTGGCATTACGACCAGTCCAACCTGAACCGCTTCCATCGAAAGGCACAGCAAAAATAAATTCATCTTTGCTGCCAGGTGATGTTGGGCCATTGGAAGGATAAAACATTACCAGATAATTTGATAAAGCAGCTATATAAAACTTACCGGAACTGATGATATTATCGCAAGCTGCAATACAATCATTGTATCTGGGAGTACCGGTATAATATTCGGCATTGAGATACATTTTTGCCAATAAAGCATAAGCACCATAGGCAGTAAAACGAGCATAAGTTGATTTATCAACAGTTGTACTCAAATAAGGGATATTGGCTTTAATATCATTTTCAAGAAAAGTGAATACCTGTGCTCTTGGTACATTGGTATGTGGTGTAAAATCGCCATAAACAGTATCAAGTGGCACATTACCCCAATTATCCATCAGCATGAATATTGCGTAATCTCTTATCATTTTCGTTTCGGCTAATCTCAATTGTTTGCTGTTTCCTGTAGGCATGGTTGTGTTTAAAATGGATATTGCCTGATTCGCAGAACTAATAATTTGGGCCATCCAACCCCAGTTACCATTCACGTAACCATTATCTTTTGTCCATGTATGATAATGCATTTGCATATTCTGACCACCATCGTACCAGTTTCCTCCATGTGCAGGCATCATGGATTCTTCTGTACTATATGATTGCTGGAAGAAATATTCCTGTGCCAAATTTCCGTTCAATGCAAGATAAGGAGTAAGTTCAACCTGAATGTACCCTAACGAATCCTGCGGAAAAACAGAAGGTGTTATTTCGGTAGTGATAGGTATATCCAATTTATGGCAAGCACTGATAGCACTTGCTGTTATGAATATTAAAGCTAAATTTCTGAATATTTTTTTCATATTAATGTTTTTAATTTTTGAATTAGAACGAAACATTTACGCCTAACAGGAAGCTTCTTGTTTTAGGATAGAAATTATTATAATCTATTCCGGGGGCAATTCCACCCTGATTCACTTCTGGGTCTATTCCGGTAAACTTAGTAATTACAAACAGATTATTTGTTGAAAGATAAACCCTTAATGATTTTACTGCATTGCAGACCTTATTAAATTTATACCCTAAAGTAGCATTATCTAAACGTACATAACTGCCGCTTTCAATAAAACGAGTTGAATAAGTATAATCTTTTACATCAACAGGTAATTCATTAGCTGCATCCTGCAAAATATTAGAACTCATGGCAGTTGCAGGGCGGAATAAATCGGCACGTGTTGCATTCATAATTTTATTGCCAAATACACCTCTCAGAGAAAAGTTAAAGTCGAAATTTTTATACCGGAAAGTATTGGCAAATCCCACTAACAATTTAGGTTGCGCATCTCCTGCATAAACATAATCTGTTCCATCGCTTGGTGCTGTGGTTGTAGTTCCATCGCTTTTGTAGAATTGCGATAAACCCGCCGAATTTTTTCCTGCATAATTAAAAGTGAAGAACTGACCCAATGGATGTCCAACTTTCAACAATTGTACCCTTCTGCCGGATTGACCACCACCTTCAGGGTCGCCAACTGCAACAGAATCGCCACCAATAAATAATGGGTTAGTTAAACTTGTAATTTGGTTTGTATTGTGTGCAATATTCAAATTGCTTGTCCATGAAAAGTCTTTGTTTTGAACAATTGTTCCGCTAATACTCAATTCTATTCCTTTATTTGTCATACTTCCGCCATTGGCAGTAATACCTGCATTAGGCAACAACATCGGGTCGGCTTTATAACTAATAATCATGGCAGTGGTATTTTTATTATACCAATCAAAACTTACATTAATTCTTTTATTGAGTATAGAAAAATCAAGTCCCACATCGGTTGTAGCTGTTTTTTCCCATTGCAAATCCGGGTTTGCAGTTTGTGCCGCCCCAATTGCAGAAACCAATGAACCATTATAATAATAATTTCCTTTACTGGTTAGCATAAATTGAGATTAGCCGAAACGAAAATGATAAG
>DATAMD010000277.1:0-4686 GCA_036260755.1 Chitinophagaceae bacterium
CAGGTTTTGCAAACGGATCTTTTGCATCAAATCCTGTAGCAATTAAAGTGATGCCTATTTTTTTATCGAGTGTATTATCGTAACCCATACCAACAATTACATCGGCATTTTCTCCGGCCTGCATGCGTAAATAATTATTAATTACTTCCACTTCATCCATGGTGCATTCGTCATCGCCTTCGGCACTGTTGATGTTTATTAAAATCCATTTAGCACCTTTAATATCATTATCATTTAATAACGGAGAAGTTAATGCTTCTTCAATTGCACGGATGGCGCGGTTTTCGCCATCAACTTCGGCTTTACCTAAAATAGCAACACCGCCATTTTTCATCACGGTGCATACATCGGCAAAGTCAACAATAATATGTCCCCGGCTATTAATAATATCGGTGATACATTTTGCAGCTGTTGCCAAAACATTATCGGCTTTGCTGAAAGCTTCTTTCATTTTTAAGTTGCCATATTGCATGCGCAATTTATCGTTGCTGATAACAAGCAATGTATCAACATAAGGTTTTAATTGACGGATACCTTCTTCGGCCTGTTGCATTCTGCGTGGGCCTTCAAATCCAAACGGCGTTGTAACAATACCAACAGTTAAGATGCCTAATTCTTTGCAAACCTGCGCTACTATTGGCGCTCCGCCGGTTCCTGTACCACCGCCCATACCGGCAGTAATAAACGCCATCTTGGTATTTACTTCGAGAATACTTTTTATTTCTTGCAATGATTCTTCGGTTGCAGCTTTACCAACTTCGGGATTGGCACCTGCACCAAGTCCTTGCGTTAAATGCGGGCCTAACTGAATTTTGTTGAGCACTTTACTTTGCTCAATTGCTTTTGCATCGGTATTACAAATGATGAAATCAACACCTTCAATGCTTTGAGCGTGCATAAAGTTTACGGCATTGCTGCCACCACCACCAACACCAAGAACCTTGATGATTGATGATTTCTGCTTCGGTAAATCGAAGTGAATCATAGTTTACGGTTTAACGGTTAGTAAGTAATGAACCGGTTTTCAAACGGTATCGGATTATATATCATGTTGTAAGTTGTAGGTTTTAAGTTTTAAGTTGTCATCAACTTATTACTTACTACTTATCACTTACTACTTTATCACCTGATCTTCTTCTTCTTTAAACAAGTCGATCAAATTATTTTTAAACTTATCCCAGAATTTTCCTTTTCTCTCTTTCACATCAACAACTTTTTCTTCGGGTTCAACTTTTGTTTCGGCTTTATCAACGGTTAATTTTTTCGGTACTTCAACTTTCTTAAATTTTTCAGCAAAATCTTTATACTTGTGCTCGTAATCGCTGTACCCTTTTAATATCAATCCCAAACAAGTTGAATACATCGGCTTCTTTAATTCTTCGATATGATTGGGTGCCAGATGTTCGTTTGGTAAACCAATTCTTGCATTTAAATGTGTGATGTATTCTGTTAACTGAATTAAATGTTTTAGCTGAGAGCCGCCACCGGTAAGGATTATGCCGCCATTCAATGCTTTATTATCCAAACCGATTTGCTTCAAATGATAATCAACAAAATCAAGTATCTCCGTCATCCTTGCCTGAATAATCTGCGCTAAATTTTTAACACTTATTTCTTTTGCAGGCATTCCTTTCAATCCCGGAATGGTGATGTAAGCATTTGCTTTTGCTTCCTCGGCCAAAGCACTTCCAAACTGTACTTTCATTGCTTCGGCCTGACTTTTTAATACTCCCAAACCCATCCTGATATCGTTAGTAATATTTTCGCCACCGAAAGGAATTACTGCTGTGTGTTTTAAAATGCCTTCGTAAAAAACTGCCAGATCGCTGGTACCACCGCCAATATCTAAAATAGCAACACCTGCTTCCATATCAATATCACTCATCACTGCACTGGCACTTGCCAATGGTTGCAATACCAGATCTTTTGTTTTTAATCCACTCTTTTCTACTGCACGGTTTATATTTCTGATCGCATTTCTATCGCCGGTGATGATATGAAAATTGGCGCCGACTTTTACACCATTAAAACCAATTGGTTCTTTGATGTTTTGAATATTATCAACATGAAAATCCTGCGGAATAACATCAATGATTTGATCGCCGGCCGGAATAAAAGTTTTTCTTTGATTCTCTACCAACTGATCAATTTCCCATGCCTGAATTTCATTGTCGGGTTCCTGGCGTACCATATCGCCACGTGTTTGTAAACTCTTGATATGATGACCCGCAATACCAACATACACTTCATTTATTTCGAGATCGGGATTACTATCGTAACAATTTTGCAATGCCGCCTGAATAGCTTTAATTGTTTGATCAATATTCAACACCTGCCCATGCTGCACACCATTACTGTTGGCACGGCCAAAACCTAAGATATCTAATTTGCCATGCTCGTTTTTTCTTCCGGCAATAGCGGCAATCTTGGTTGTACCAATATCTAATCCAACAATTATAGGCGCTTCATTTAAACTCATAAAAATCTTTTTGTGTTATTCTTAGGATACGGTTTCTTTTATTTTTTTTCAATCTTTAAATCTTTGTTTATCGTCTGTTGCGTCGCTCACTTGTACGTTCTGTTCGCTACTCATCTTTTGCCATCACTGCCTTGGGCTTTGCATTATTTGCCGCAACTTTTTTTGGCTTAACGGCCCTATGACTAACAGATAACGATTTATTGTTCACTTTATTTTGTTTATTAGCAACATTTTTATTTATTGGCTTTTCGGTTTTATTTGGTTTTAAGGGTGCAACTTTTATTGGCAATTTGGGGGCTGCCTTTACACTATCTTTTTCGACACTTGCCATCAATTGTTTAGCTTTTACCGAATCCATCAAAGCCTTGCCCACACCACGTTTTACGGCTACTACCTGATCGTCAAACTGAACATCAATCTTCTCATATTTATTCATACCGTTTTGCAGCCAGGCCTGTTTATAGAAACTATACAAACGGTCAAATTTATTTTCCAGATTATCTGCATTGCCCAATTCAATTACCTGATTGCCGATAGTTGGTATCATTTCAAAACCGGCATTAGGCAAAATTGCAATCTGCGAAACCTGTGCCATCCAAAAACTATCGGCAACAATAAATTTTCCAAGTTTTACCACATTAAATAACATTTCGCTATCAGGTTGGGATAAAATTTCTTTATCGCTCGGAAAACTGGTAAACACCGGCACCCTTACACTTAACTTATCACACAAGGGCAAGCGGACTGCTGCGCTGTCAACATAAAAAGAACTTCCCTCTGCACTAAAAACTCTTGCCACCGGTTGACGTTCTTCGATGTTTATGTGCAACAACTGATTATTATCAAAGAACATTTCGGCATTATTTACCCACTTATTTTTTTTCAAAGCTGCTTCCAATGCTTTTAAATTAATCGTCGATAAATCTTTACCAATAATATTTCCATTGCTGTTAATTAAATCCATCACATCTTTTTCATCAATAAAAACATCTTTCTCTGCGCCGGTAATTTCAATCTTCACATCCTCACATTTTCTGTGATTCTTTTTTTCGATTGCAGCGCCAAAAAGAATAATCGTTCCGACTCCAATCAAGAGCCAAACTGTTTGTGTTATTCTTTTTTTCCAATTAATATTTTTCATTTTAATTACTCAATATTTCTTTCATGGGCAAAACCAATGCATCAATATCTCCGGCACCGGCCATCACCAATATCCTTGGTTTATTTTCTTTAACCCAGATTTTTAATTGCTCTTTTGCAAATACTTTTTTATTTGCCAATTTCATTTTGTTTAAGATCAATTCGCTTGTTACGCCCTCCATCGGCAATTCTCTAGCAGGATAAATGGGTAACAGAATTACTTCATCGGCCATGTCTAAACTTTTTGCAAATTCATCAGACAAATCTTTTGTACGGCTAAATAAATGTGGTTGAAAAACAACAACCATCTTTTCGTTTGCAAACAAACTTTTAACTCCTGTTATCAATGCTTTTAATTCTTCTGGATGATGAGCGTAATCATCAATTAAAATATTTTTATCATTCTTCAACACATATTCAAATCTCCTTTTTACGCCTTTAAAATTTTCTACAGCAGCTTTTATTTTTTCATCATCGATCTTCAAATACTTTGCAACAGTTATGGCGGCAATGGCATTTTCTATGTTGTGCAAACCACCCATGTGCAGTAAAACATTTTTCAAAAACCAATCCTTTGCAACAATATCAAACACGTAAGAGCCTTGCTCCACCTGCATATTCGTTACATAAACATCAGCACGGGCATCATCATAACTATAATTAAAATGATGATCGGCTTTTAATTCATCTTTTCTCTTCAATCCATATTTACTAATCAAACAACCGTTGGATTTTATTTTTTGCGAGAATTGAATAAAAGCATTCTCTACTTCTTCGGCCGTTCCGTAAATATCTAAATGATCTGCATCCATTGCAGTAATCACAGCAACATCGGGAACTAATTTCAAAAAACTTCTGTCGTATTCATCGGCTTCAACAACCACAACATTTTTTTCGCTGCTCCAAAAATTAGTGTTGTAATTAGCAGCAATACCGCCAAGAAAAGCATTGCATCCAAAACCGGTATCACGCAAAATATGAGCGATCATTGTGGTGATGGTTGTTTTACCATGTGTGCCTGCAACACAACTATTAAAAGAGCTTTCCGTTATCCATTGCAACACATC
>DATAMD010000324.1:0-2120 GCA_036260755.1 Chitinophagaceae bacterium
ATCACCGGCATGTGCATGTCCATTAATATCAATTTATGCCGGTTAATATCCAGCATCTGTACACCTTCTTCGCCATTTCTTGCAATATCAATTCTGGCGCCCCATCTTTCCAAAAATGTTTGAGCAACCAAAATATTCATTTCATTATCTTCAACCAATAATAAATCAATATTTGTAAGGGGTTTTGTTTCTTCGTCGGGCAAATCGATTATACTATTTATTTTAGGTGTTGTTATTTTGCTGATTGGAAATGTTTGCACAAAATAAAACTCTGAACCCACTTCGGGTTCGCTTATTAAATGTAACTGTGAGCCTTGAAGTTCCAGTAATTTTTTTGAAATGGCCAGACCCAATCCTGTTCCGCCAAAACCTCTTGATGTAGATGAATCGGCCTGTGTAAATTGATCGAATATTATTTTTTGTTTTTCTTTTTCAATTCCAATACCCGTGTCTTTTATTTTTATTTTTATTGTGAGGGTATTTTCTGTTTGTGCTTCTACAGTTAATTCAACCAAAACCGATCCTTCTTTTGTAAATTTTATTGCGTTATGAACAAGGTTATTTATGATTTGGCTTGTGCGTGTTGGATCACCAATAATTTTTGTATGAACTGCTGGATCGGTTTTAAAAATAAGATCTATGTTCTTATCATCAGCAAAAGATTTTAATCCCGAAACAATATTGCTGCTGATTGAAACGAGGTTCATTTCAACCTGTTCGAATTTTATTTTGCCGGCTTCGATTTTATTATAATCAAGAATATCGTTTACGATTGATAAAAGATTGTTGGCCGAAAATAAAAGAACATTCATATTTTCTTTTTGATCTTCTCTCGGGTTTGTCCGTAATAATAAATGCGAAATGCCAATTACAGAATTAAGTGGTGTTCGAATTTCGTGAGACATGGTTGACAAAAATTCGCTCTTTGCCCGCAATCCTTGCTCTGCTTCGGTTTTAGCTTTATTTAATGTGTATGCAAATCGGAAGGAAAGAATTAAAGATTGTAAAAAAAAGAATGTTACATACCCAATAAAAAGCCATCCTTTTTGGGGTTCAACAATATGAAAATATTCTAAATTAATCAGCAGGCTTATTATTAATCCAACTGCCGTACTTAAAAGAGCATAGTTTGCGCCGACCCTTTTTTGTTTTGCCGCTTTTATATAAACATAAAACGCGTATGCAATAAACAAAAACATGGAAGCCAAAAAAGGATTAACCAATAACGTAAATATTTTTGGCGGAAAAAGAATTGTAATAAAAATAAAAGTTCCGCACAATACAACCATTGTTCTTGCTGCGGTAAGATGAAAATCTTTCGGATAAAGCTGCCTTGTGTATAACGAAAAAAAAGCAACGCTTGCAAACAAAGAAATATATTCCAGATGAACGGTTATAATCCAGGGAATGTTTGGGAAAATTGAATGAAATTCATACAAACCCGTTCCTATGATTCTATAACTATAGGCAATGCAAAACAACGAAAAATATAAAATTACTCTATCGTGTTTGCCAAAGAGGAACAATCCGAAAAAGAATAATCCACCCATAAACAAACATCCTGTAAGCAAAAGATCGAATGCAGATTCTTTTTCTTTTTCATAAAACAACCTATCCATGTCGCCAATGGCTATTTCTCTATATGGGCCTCCTTTCGAATGCCAATAATTTGCAATTTGTAAAACAACATGTAATGTGTCTGCAGGATTAATTAATTGAATTGTTTTGCTGATCCATTTTGGAATTGATTTTTCTTTTATTGAATCAGTTGTTCCGTTTTTGGCAAACTCAACTCCGTTTATATAAAGTCGATATGATGAATAAACATCGGGAATTTGTAAAGCAAGGTTTTGTTTTTCTTTGGGCATTAGAACCGTTAGTGTGTACGTGGCATAACCGAAGGGAGATAATTGTTCACCTTTAAAAATCACATTATTCCATAGTTTAGGAAATGATAAATACTCCGGTTTGCTTAAATCAAAATGTAAGCTTCCCCGAAATTCGGCCAATAAAAATTAGAGTTAACAAAAAGTACTTGTTAACTATTAATTTTAATAATCATGAAAAAAGGAAGATTTACGGAGCATCAAATTGTATCCACACTTAAGAAACAAGAAGCA
>DATAMD010000348.1:0-2432 GCA_036260755.1 Chitinophagaceae bacterium
TTCCTTTGTTATTAGATTCAACCGAAAGTACTGCTGCCAATTATTTCCCTATCGGTATCCAAATAATCTTCGCTGTTGGCTTTGTGGCTTTTATGATTGCGCTTTCTGCATGGGTTGGTCCCAAAAGAAAAACTGCCGATAAATTAGAAAGTTTTACAAGTGGTATTGCAAGTCATGGCGATGCTCGTCAGCCCATGGCTATCAAATATTTTTTAGTGGCAATTTTATTTGTGTTATTTGATGTGGAAGTGATTTTCTTTTATCCTTATGCGGTTAATTTTAAATCATTAGGTTGGGGCGGTTTCGAAGCGGTATTATTATTTGTTGCATTTTTCCTGGTGGGATTTATTTATATCATAAAGAAAGGTGCATTAACCTGGGAAGACTAAAACTATTTTAAATGTTGAATGTTAAATTAGAGATGAGACTTGTTCATTCAAAATTTATCATTCAAAATTCAACATTATAATATGCGTCCTGTACGTTTTAATATTCATCCTAAAGAAGCTGTTACAGCAAGTGCTGTAAGTATGGTTGAAGCTCCCGACGGTTATTCGGGCGAAGGTTTTTTTACTGCCCGTTTAAGCGATGTTGTTGGATTGGCCCGTAAAAATTCTATCTGGCCTTTGCCGTTTGCAACATCCTGTTGCGGTATAGAATTTATGGCAACTGCCGCAGCACATTACGATTTGGCAAGATTTGGCGCCGAGCGTATGGCATTTACCCCACGCCAATGCGATTTGTTAATGGTGATGGGAACGATCTCAAAAAAAATGGCTCCGGTTTTAAAACAGGTATATCTGCAAATGGCCGAACCACGCTGGGTTTTAGCGGTTGGCGCTTGTGCAAGCAGCGGTGGTATTTTTGATTCGTACAGTGTGTTGCAGGGAATTGATCAAATCATTCCTGTTGATGTGTATGTGCCCGGCTGCCCGCCGCGGCCCGAAGCAATCTTAGACGGGTTTATGAAAATTCAGGATTTGGTTGCACACGAAAGTATTCGCCGCCGGAACAGTTCGCAATACAAAGCTTTATTAGAAACATACGGAATAGAATAAAAAATTATGGGTTTAACAAACGAACAGATCAAAAATAAATTGACAGAAAAATTTGGTGATGCGGTCACCGGTTTTCACGAACCTTATGGTTTGCTTTCTTTCAGTTCTTCTAAAGAAATTAATTTAAAAGCGTTGCAGTTTTTGTATGATGATGCAACCTTGCGCTTTCAGTTTTTAACCGATATTACTGCGGTACATTATCCCGAAAATAAAGGCAACGAATTAGCAGTGGTGTATCATTTGCATAATTTGATTGATAACATTCGTTTACGTTATACCATATTTACAAATATTGAACAGCCCGATATTTTTACTGCCACAAAATTATTTTCATCGGCTAATTGGATGGAAAGAGAAACCTATGATTTCTTTGGCGTAAATTTTATAGGCCATCCTAATTTGAAAAGAATATTGAATGTGGAAGAGATGAATTATTTTCCGATGAGAAAAGAATTTCCGATGGAAGATCAAACGCGTATTGATAAGGATGATGAAATGTTTGGAAGAGGCGGATCAATTATTTAATGTGCAGATTTGAGAATGTGCAAATGAAAATTTTAATGAGTTTATATGACAGAGAAAAATAAAATAAAATTATATGCAGCATTTGGATTGTTGGGAATTGCTCTTTGGTTTTTTGGAAAAATTGAATCGGTAAAATCGGTTGGGTTAGGAATGTTAGCGTATGTTTTAATTTATTTTATTGTAGTTGGGTTACAAAAATTAAAACGGAAAAAAACAGAATAAAAATATTTTATGAATTGGTACTACTGGATTCAGGAAAACAAAACAAAATGGTACGGCGGAAATGTTATTGTTGCCGTGTTGATTTTGTTATTTGTAAAAAGTAGTTTTTGGATTGGATTTGCAGAAACATCGCTTGGAATATCTGTTATTTATTTTATTTGGCTGGGATTTCAGAAATTAAAAAATATAAATAATAAACCGGATTTGTTGAGTAGCGGTAAAAGCGTTGAAGAGTGCGACGCAAGCCTCATCTGCCTTTCAGGCATCTTCTCCTGAAAGAGAAGAGAAATGGATGCGGTAAGTTTATAAATTAAAATACAAAAGCCGGTAACATAAAATAAAAATGCAAGAGCTTAAACAAAATATTGCCTTACCTGAAGGATCGATAGAGAAGCAAACTACAACGCTTAATCTGGGGCCAACGCATCCTGCAACGCATGGTGTAATGCAGAATATTCTGGAATTGGATGGCGAAAGAATTGTATCGGCCGAACAAACCATTGGTTATATTCATCGGGCTTTCGAAAAGATTGCGGAACGCAGGCCATTATACCAGATTACACCGTTAACCGACCGCTTAAATTATAGCAGCAGTCCGATTAATAATATGGGCTGGCATTTAACCTG
>DATAMD010000350.1:0-1622 GCA_036260755.1 Chitinophagaceae bacterium
TTTACAAACGCAAAAAGAACAACGGTATAATCGCCTTCAAACTCGGGTTTGGTGGCATTAACCAAAATATTATTTTCAGTTAATTCAACAGTATATAATTCTTTGATGGCTTTTACTGCAGCAGCTTTTATCTTATCAACAACACTCATATATAAATTAACATTTGAGGTTGCAAATCTAAACGATTAATTTTTACCTTCGCCGCCATTTATGAACAAGCTGCACCATTTTACAAAAAACACTATTTTAAGCATAGTGGATTTTTTTTTATCCGATGTTCCGGATGTTTATGCCTTTGCAAACATTCAGGTATGCAGCCTGCGGCGGAGCTAATGTTTTGCTGGGAATTGTTTTGTATGCGGTTGGTTATAATTTTATTTTTCAAAAACAAATTGTTCACCTCGGTTATATTCCTTTTTACGGAAACCTGGCATTGAAACCGTTCATTGCCGCCGATTATTTATTTGCTATCTGGATAAATTTTTTAATTGGATTTTATTTAAACCGGTATGTGGTTTTTACAGAATCGGATTTAAAAAAAAGAGTGCAACTCTTCAGGTATTTGGTAGTTGTAATTGCTAATATGATTTTGAATTTTTGGTTATTGAAATTATTTATTCAGGTTATCGGATGGTATCCTACGCCATCAAAAATTATAGTAACTGCTTTATTAATTGTGTTTAGTTATTTTTCTCAAAAACATTATTCGTTTAAAGCTGCAAAAATATAAGCTATTAAAATTGCAGGTGAAAACTGCCGAAAATGCCGAAGTTTTGCGGATTATAAGGTACCCTGGAATTTCTGGGAGCCGTAAATGGCGGCGCAAAACGCCATACCAGATCGATCCTGAAATATTTAAATATATTATCGATGCCCGTTCCGATTTCGGTATAATTCTTATTATTTAAACTTTTTAAGCGATAATTTGTAAACTCGAGTTTATTAAAGATTTTATCGGCAGCATTTAAATCTCCCCATACAGTTTTCAGGTTAATAAATTGCCTTGCTTTTGATTTGCGGAGGAAGGGAAGCAGGTTCATCAACTTTTTCCCGAAATTGTATTCAACATTAAATCCGGCATAACAATCGCTGAAATATTCGAAACGGTTCATTAAATTAAATGATTGTTTATTGTAATAATAAATTTCGTTTCCGGGATGCACTTCCAATAGCATAAACGGAATACTGTCGCCCAAATATTTTCCGGCATAAACGAGATAGGATATTTGCCCGCGGCGTGGGATGCGAAAAGTTTGCTCGGCCGAAAAAGTAAGTTTGTGGTAAGTGTATTCACTTTTAAAAATATTGGGCAATGCCATCCCGTATTTTAGTTCAAATACAGGCAATGAATTTTTTATGCGGATGGTTTTCCTTCTTGTTTCGATCTCTTTTTCGCCGGGTGCATACCGCAGTTTCAAATTAAATTCAGAATTAATGATGCCGCTACCGCCGTTCAGAATAAAAAATTTTTTCGACGGTAAAGGATCGTATGGCTGGTATTCTGTTTTAGAAAATGCGAATTGCACATTCAATGTTTGATTTATTTTTTTTGAAATGCCAATTTTATATTCTTCAATTCCAATAAATTTCTGACGAATCCCCTGCCGGCGGATTAATTGGCT
>DATAMD010000376.1:0-1708 GCA_036260755.1 Chitinophagaceae bacterium
AACCTTGTTTTTTGTTGATAAGGCTTCATCCTGAATTTCTTTGATTATTTCATGCCATTTATTAATATCCAAAGCATGTGCAGTTGCATTTAGTATTGAACCAACTTTATATTTTTGAATGGCTTCTTTTAATTTAATTGGATTGATAACATCATCACCATTTGCATCACCATCTTTTGCAATTACTCCTAAAGTAACCTGGGTCATTTGACCGATTTTTTCTTCTACCGACATTTTATTTATTAACGCATCGATTTTAATATCGTCGGCAGATTTAATTTTTTGTGCATTAAGAATTACTGAAGTTGCAAGAGCAATACAAGTGATGAATAATTTTTTCATGTCTATTTGTTTTCTATTAAAATATAATTTACTGAGTAAGACGGGGCATCGATTATAATTCCTTTTTTGCTTTTAAATTTATCAGCAGGAATATTTTCAAGTTTTTCGGCATCAGACTTTAATTCTTTTTCATTAATTAAAACATGTTGCGAAAATTTATTGTTATCTGTGCCGCCGGTTAGGGAATAAATTTAATAATTATTTCCCTGTGTAAAATTTTTGGTTGTTACCTGCACTGTTTTTTTTGCAGCAGAAATATTTATAACAACCATTCCTATTTGCCCTGAAGAAAATGTGGACGAATACACAATAACACTATCGTTGTTATTTATTTTGGATGATACCATTTTATCTCCAAAAAATTTTTGAAAATAGTAGAGATAATAATATGCGGGCCTCGGATTCCATTTTGGTACACCGGGTTCATCGCCTTTATTAAACAAACCGTGATCGTTGCCGTTTTCATAACCATTTGCCAAATCCCAACGGCAAGCCATCCCATATTTATTTTTTATCATCTCGCCTAATACAATGGCAGCGTGCATTCCGGCTATATAAGATGTTTGTTGTTTCGATCCTTCGGCAAAAATATTCCACTCGGTTAATGCAATTGGTTTCAGTAAAACTTTATTTTCGTCGCACATTTCTTTCATGTATTGCATCATGTTGTTGGTAACAGTTGTTGCCGATTGCAAAATTTCATCGGGTTTCGAATCTTTTTGATACGGCGTATAATAACTGTGAATGATAAAAAAATCGGCTGCATTTTTTGCAGATGCAAAGAAACCGCTGTTCCAATTTTTATCAACTTCTTTATCAAATTTTTTATTTTTTGGCAACTCAATAATTGTTGCACCAATATAAATTTCAGATCCAATTTCTTTTGCCGCAAACTTCATCGAATCGCTGAAAGCTTTAAATATTTTTCCATACAATTCGCCATTGGTTATTTCGGGCTGATGATCTTTATTTTTAGTTGTATCAATTTTATATCCTGCTTGCCAAGTGCCGTAATCTTCATTACCAACTTCCCAAAATTTTGTTCGGCCATTATCATATCGCACCCAATCGGCAGCATAGTGTGCCGCAATGGCAATAGGGTTTTCGCCGGTTCCGTAACGGGCATATCCGGCATTTACACAAATGGTTGCAGCGCAGTTTGTTTGTTGCAACAACTTATAATAATTATCTAAAGAAAACATAGATGGTTTGCTGTCTTTTCCTTCAAAAAAATATTTGTTGCCATGTTTTTCTGTATTGCCATATAAAACAACATTGGGTAAATCTTTTGGAAAATTGTTTAGCGTTGCATTCCAGAAAAAAACATTACTGATATTTCCTCCGGGATAACGCAGAATATTTGGCG
>DATAMD010000380.1:0-1784 GCA_036260755.1 Chitinophagaceae bacterium
AGTATGTATCCAGCATCACATCACCAAAAACAACTACTTTAATATTTGCAAAGTTTTTAAACAATTGATCGAAATCCATTTTTTTTATTTTGATTTATTTGCGAGTGCAATATAATACAAAGGGATTCCAATTAATGCGATAGCTAATCCCCATAAAGAATAAGTAGGCGATGCCCAAACCAATCCAACACAAAACGAAACGGCCAAAATAATATACATGGCGGGCATTACAGGATAACCAAAAGCACGGTATGGCCTTTCGGCATCGGGTAATTTTTTTCGTAAAATAAAAATACCAATGATTGTTAAAATATAAAATATAACCACCACAAACGAAACCATCGTTAACAGGTCGCTATATCTTCCGCTTAAACACAATGCACATGCCACTAATGCCTGTAACCACAATGCATATTCTGGAACCGCATTTTTATTTAATTCGCCGGTCTTCTTAAAAAATAATTCATCCTTTGCCATCGAATAATAAACTCTTGCACCGGCTAATATTAATCCGTTGTTACAACCAAATGTTGAGATCATTATCATCACTGCAATCACAATCGTTCCGGCATTGCCAAATATAGCATTGGCGGCAGTTACAGCCACTCTGTCGTTCTCTGCAAATGCAATGGATTGCAATGGCAGCACATGCAAGTACATTAAATTAGTTGTTACATAAATGATAGTAACAATTAATGTTCCGAGAAAAAGGCTTAATCCGATATTGCGTTGCGGGTTTTTTATTTCGCCTGCAATAAAAGTTACGTTATTCCACGAATCGCTGCTGAAAATAGAACCCACCATTGCAGCAGAAACAGCACCAATTAAAACGGCGCCGGAAATAGGTTGCCAATTGGTTGGATGCAAAACACCATTGCTGTCTTTTGTTCCTGAATCCTGCACAGCATGAAAACCTGTTTGCCAGTTCTCGAACCAGTAACTATGTTTCACCAAAATAAATCCAAACAATATTAAACCAAACAATGAAAACAGTTTGGTGAAAGTAAAAGTGTTTTGAATAATTTTTCCGCCCTTCACTCCTTTTGTATTAGTATATGTAAGAAAAAGAATTAATGCGATGGCAAGAATTTGTGTAGCAGATATTTTTATAAAACCAAGATCGGCAATAATATTACTTTCGCTTACTGCCGGAATAAGATAAGAGGTAAACCGGCTGAAAGCCACAGCCACAGCGGCTATTGTTGCAGTCTGAATAACAGAGAAAAAACTCCAGCCAAATAAAAATCCTATTAATGGATTATATGCTTCTTTTAAATAAACATATTGTCCGCCTGCTTTTGGATACATCGCACTCAGCTCACCATAACTTACGGCAGCGGTTATCGTCATAAAGCCTGTTATTAACCAAACAGCAATCAACCATCCTGCACTACCAACGTTACGGCTGATGTCGGCACTAACAATAAATATCCCCGAACCAATCATGCCGCCGGCAACAATCATGGTTGCATCCAATAAACTAAGTGTTGGTTTAAATGATGTAGAATTACTCATAAAAAATCCCGCTCTTTAGTGAGCGGGATGAAGATAGTAAAAATGATGTAAGATTATTTTTTCTTCTTGTACATTTCATTCAATCCTTTCAACAAATCATTGGTAATATTATAGACAGTATCTTTATAATAGATCAAATCGGGCGAACTTGCAAATATGTACGAGTAACCTTTTCCTTTATTATACTCTTTTAAATAATCTTCTATTTTCTTTTTAACATCCTGCAATTTTTTTACAGTTTCATCCTGCATCTCCTGATCCATCACCTT
>DATAMD010000388.1:0-8561 GCA_036260755.1 Chitinophagaceae bacterium
ATTTTCTTGAATTAGTTATATGACGAACGAAGAATTAAAAATAAAATTTACCGAAATACTTCCAACTGCAACCTTCGACGAAACCGGAGAATGGTTAAATGTTTTTATTGAAGCATCTGCATTCAGATCATTTGTTCAACAAATCCGTTCCGATAAAGATTTATATCTCGATTATTTATTTTGTTTGACTTGTGTTGATTGGAAAACACATCTTACAATGGTATATCATCTTTCATCAACAAAAACACGCCATTGCATTGTTGTGAAAGTAAAATTAAACAGAGACAAACCCGAAATAGAAACAGTATGCGATATATGGCGTACTGCCGAATTGCACGAACGTGAAGTGTTTGAAATGTTTGGTGTAAATTTTTTACATCATCCCGATTTAAGGTTATTGATTTTGCCGGATGATTGGGTTGGTTATCCGTTACGAAAAGATTTTGAAGATCCGATTAACATGATAAAACTGTAACCCAACCCCTGAAGGGGAGCAAGGGAAGCTTATAAAAATTTTAAATAGAGAAGTTTAAATATTTTTTAATAATAAAACAAGTCGTCCCCCTTTAGGGGATAGGGGCAAATGTTTGAAGAAATAGGAACAACAGAAGAAGGTGATTTATTAATTAATGTAGGGCCGCAGCATCCTGCCACTCACGGCGTGTTGCACCTGGTGCTTACATTAAACGGAGAAATAATTAAAAAAGTAGAACCCCATCTCGGATACATTCATCGTTCCATAGAAAAAATGTGTGAGAGTTTATCTTACCGCCAGTTTATTTATGTTACCAGCCGAATGGATTATCTCTCTGCACACATTAATAATCATGCCTGCGCATTGGTTGTTGAAAAAGGTTTGCAGGTAGAAGTTCCGCAGCGTGCACAATACATTCGTGTAATCATGGATGAGTTGACACGCATTGCGTCACACGAATTATGGTGGAGTGCCATGTCGATGGATCTTGGTGCATTTACTCCTTATTTTTTAGCTTTCAGGGAAAGAGAAAAAATTAATGAAATCATGGAAGATACTTGCGGCGCAAGATTAACCATGAATTATATGGTTCCCGGTGGTGTGATGGCAGAACCGCATCCCGATTTTCAGAAAAAAGTAAAAGCATTTATTGTTGATTTTAAAAAAACATTGCACGAATACGATGAATTAATAACCGGCAATATCATCTTCCAAAACAGAATGAAAGGCGTTGGTTATTTATCTTCCGAAGATGCTATTTCTTACGGATGCACCGGGCCTGTTGCAAGAGCAAGCGGTGTAAAATCGGACATCAGAAAAACTGCGCCGTATGATGTGTACAATAAAGTTGAGTTTGATGAAATTATAGAAACCGGTGGCGATTGTTTTACACGTTACCAGGTTCGCATAAAAGAAATGAGCCAAAGTATCCGCATCATCGAACAATTAATTGATAATATTCCCGACGGCGATTTTCAGGCAAAAACAAAAGCTGTTTTAAAATTACCGAAAGGAGAATTTTATCAGAGAGTTGAAACGGCTCGTGGCGAATTGGGCGTGTACATTGTTAGCGAAGGTGCGGCACAGCCTTACAGAATTAAATTTCGTTCGCCTGGATTTTCTAATTTAAGTGCATTGGATCACATGGTTCGCGGATATAAGATCGGAGATTTTATTGCAATCATGGGAACATTGGATTTAGTGATACCGGATATTGATAGATAAATAACAGTGATGAATTATGAGTTATGAATGATGAATTCCGAAACTCATAATTTATAACTCATAACTTATAACTCTTAACATGTTTAGTTTAGAAGGATTAACAAATTTTATTCACGAATGGCTTAACGGTCATTTGCCTGCAGCATTTGCATTATTAGCCGAATTTATTTTGGTGGGCGTTGCAGCCATTGGCTTGTTTGCTGTACTGGGCTTGGGTTTGGTGTGGATGGAGCGTAAGGTGGCAGCAGTCATGCAAATTCGTTTGGGCCCAAACAGAATTGGGCCGAAAGGAATTTTTCAAACATCCGCCGATACCGTGAAGTTGATTATGAAAGAATCCTTAACACCTGCCAATGCCGATAAATTTTTATTTAACCTGGCACCTTTTGTTGTAATTATTGTTGCCATGTTAATATTGGTACCCATTGCATTTGCAAAAGCTTTTCAGATATGGGATATTAATATTGGCGTGTTGTATGTAACTGCCGTTTCATCTTTATCTGTTATTGGAATTTTAATGGCGGGATGGAGCAGCGGCAATAAATATTCTTTATTGGGTGCCATGCGCAGCGGCGCACAAATTGTGAGTTACGAATTATCGGCAGGTTTATCCATCATTACCATTATTGTGTTAACGGGAAGTTTAAAAATTTCTGATATCGTTGCATCGCAGGAAAATGGCTGGTGGATTTTTAAAGGACATATTCCTGCTATCATTGCTTTTGTAATTTTTATTATTGCCGCCACAGCCGAAACAAACAGGGCACCGTTTGATTTAGCAGAAGCCGAAAGCGAATTAACTGCCGGCTTTCATACCGAATACGGCGGAATGAAATTTGCCTTATTCTTTTTATCGGAGTACATCAACATATTTATTGTTTGTGCCATTGGTGCCACTTTATTTTTAGGCGGATGGATGCCTTTTCATATTGGCAATTGGGCGGCGTTTAATCATATCATGGATTATATTCCATCATCAATATGGTTTTTTGGGAAAACGATTTTTTTAATTTTTGTGATCATGTGGTTCAGATGGACTTTTCCAAGATTGCGTGTTGATCAGTTATTGAATTTGGAATGGAAATATTTATTGCCGATAAGTATGTTTAATGTTTTGTTGATGACTTTAGTGGCAATTATGGGATGGCATTTTTAAGTACGAAGGGAGAAGTTAGAAGTAAGAATGAAATGTGAGATGTATGATGTAAGAAGTGAGATGTTGGAAGTTGAGTGATGAGGAAAGTTGATTTGATTGAAATAAAAAAATGAATAAAAATAATTTAAGTAACAATTTTAAAAAATTCCCCTTTAGGGGTTAGGGCTATATATGTTTTTAAAAGATTACATAACTGATGTTTACAGGGCAACAAAATCGTTGTTGACGGGCATGAAGCTGACCGGATATTATTTTACGCATCATAAAGAAATTATTACGGAACAATATCCCGACAACAGAGCGACTTTAAAATTAGCCGACCGGTTTAAAGGCGAAGTGTGGATGCCGCATGATGCCAATAACGAACATGCCTGTACAGGTTGCTCTTCTTGCGAAATTGCTTGTCCGAATGGCTCCATAAAAATCATCAGCAAGTTTGAAGTGAATGCCGAAGGCAAAAGAAAAAAAGCCATCGATCAGCACATTTACCGTTTGGATATGTGTACCATGTGCGGCTTGTGCGTGGAAGCTTGTCCAACCGATGCCATTAAAATGCGCAACACATTTGAGTTAAGTGTGTTTGACAGAAATAATTTAATTAAACGGTTAAATGAACCGGGATCTAAAATAAGGGAGGGCGTAGAAGAATGAGTGTATCAGTAATTATATTTTATTGCATTGCTGCTTTTATTTTATTAACCGGCATTGTTGCCGTTAGCAGCAGAAAAATATTTCGTTCGGCCATTGCATTATTGTTTTCGTTAACAGGTATTGCGGGTTTATATTTTTGGATGGATGTAAATTTTATTGCGGCCGTTCAAATAATCGTTTATGTTGGCGGCATTGTTGTACTAATCATCTTCTCGATTTTCTTAACACAGAAATTGGGAGAAGAAATGCCAAAGCCCCCATCATCAAGAGTTTTATTTTCATTGCTTGCTGTGCTGGCCGGACTTGGATTGATCTACACGTTAATTAAAGAATATGGTTTTAATAAAATTTCGAACCAGACTTTTAATGTAGAAGTTTCAGAAATAGGAAACCAGATGTTAAGCACAACCGAACATGGTTATGTTTTACCATTCGAAGCCGTGAGTATGTTATTGCTTGCTGCAATGATTGGTTGCATTGTTATTGCATTAAAATCAAAACCCGAAACAAAATGAGCGAAGTACCGGTAACACATATTTTATTTTTAAGTACGGCTTTATTTTTTATCGGCATGTACGGATTATTTACACGCCGTAATATGATTACGATGCTGATGGCTGTTGAATTAATTTTAAACAGTGTAAACATCAACTTTGTTGCGTTCAATAAATTTTTATATCCCGGAAAATTAGACGGGATATTTTTTACCATTTTCATTATCACAATTGCTGCAGCCGAAGCTGCTGTTGCCATTGCGATTATTATAAATTTATACAGAAGCCATAATTCCATTGATGTGGAAGATGCAGGAGAATTAAAATATTAAAGTCTCCCCAAACCCCTCCGAAAGAGGGGCTTTCAAGGAGCGTATTAAACATAAAAAATGAATCATTATTCTTACATAGCACTAATTCCTTTGTTGCCTTTAGCAACATTTGTGATACTGGGTTTATTTGGAAGAAAATATTTTAAAACATTTTCCGGAACAATTGGTGTGGCATCTTTGTTGGTATCAACCTTATTATCATTACAAGCAGCATACAATTATTTTTTAGTTGATGGAAAAGTAAACGGTGTTTATCAAAAAATAATTGCAGTAAAATATACATGGTTACAATTTTCGCCAAATGTTTCAATCGATTTAGGAATTATTCTTGATCCTATTTCTGTGATGATGCTCGTGGTGGTAAGCTTTGTTTCTTTAATGGTACACATTTTTAGTTTGGGATACATGAAAGGCGAAGAACGTTTTGCAACTTATTATTCCTTTCTTTCTTTGTTTACTTTTTCGATGTTGGGATTGGTTATATCAACCAACATTTTTCAGATCTATATGTTCTGGGAATTAGTGGGTGTTTCTTCTTTTTTATTGATAGGATATTATTACGAAAAACCTTCGGCTGTTGCCGCTTCTAAAAAAGCATTTATAGTTACACGCTTTGCCGATCTGGGATTTTTAATTGGTATTTTAATTTTATCGTTCCACGCACAAACATTGGATTTCGAAACATTAATTGCCAGATTAACCGATACACATTCAACTTATTTTAATGCAATCTCAACAGCAACATTTTTAGGCGCTTCTGTTTTAACATGGGGATTGACATTAGTGTTTATTGGTGGCGCAGGTAAATCGGCCATGTTACCTTTTCATATTTGGTTACCTGATGCAATGGAAGGCCCAACGCCTGTTTCGGCATTAATTCACGCAGCTACCATGGTTGTTGCCGGTGTATATTTAGTAGCAAGATTATTTCCAATATTTTCTGTTGCCGAATTTGCATTGCAGATTGTTACTTATGTTGGATTGGTATCTGCATTTGTTGCGGCAATTATTGCCTGCACACAAACAGATATTAAAAGAGTGCTGGCCTATTCCACCATGAGCCAAATTGGTTATATGATGTTTGCATTAGGTGTTGCAAAACAAGGTGGCGAAGAAGGATTGGGTTATATGGGTTCTATGTTTCATTTATTTACACACGCATTTTTTAAATCGTTATTATTTCTTGGTGAAGGTGCTGTAATTCATTTGGTACACAGCAACGAAATGAAAGATATGGGTGGCTTAAGAAAACTGATGCCTATAACACATCTTTCATTTTTAATTGCTTGCTTGACAATTGCAGGTGTTCCGCCGTTTGCAGGTTTTTTTAGTAAAGAAGAAATTTTATTGGCAGCATTTAACGCAAATAAATTGGTGTATAGCGTTGCATTGTTTACATCGGGATTAACTGCGTTTTATATGTTCCGTTTATATTATTCGATTTTCTGGAATAAAGAAGCGCATGTTCATGATACACATCATGGCGAAGGAACATGGTCTATGAAATTGCCGTTAATAATTTTAGGCATTCTGGCTGCAGTTGCAGGCTTTATTCCTTTCTCGCATTTTGTAACCAGCGATGGCGCTGCATTAGAAACACATATTGATTATGCGTTTTCTGCTGCTCCGGTTTTATTTGGTTTATCAGGAATTTTATTAGCTGCGGTTTTATACAAAAAACAAAATGCAAAGCCCGATGCTATTGCTGCATCGTTTGGAGGATTGTATAAATCGGCTTACAGAAAATTTTATTTTGATGAAGTGTATTTGTTCATTACCAAAAAAATAATTTTTAATTTAATCGGAAGGCCCGCAGCATGGTTCGATAAAAATATTGTGGATGGTTTTATGAATTTATTGGCCGCGGTTACTGCAAAAATTTCGGAATTAATTAAAGGCTTACAATCGGGTAAAATACAGAATTATACTTTGTATTTTTTTGGCGGAATAGTTGCACTGGCCGTGTTGTTTATTTATGTGTGGAAGTAGGCAATAGTGAATTGATGAATGATAGAATGAGTGAATGAATATGTGAATGGCTGAATAACGGGAAAGGCGTACAAGTGTGCGACGCAACGAAGATGCCATTTGTGCTTAAGTTAGGATCATAAAAAAATTTTTGTAATTAGGTTAATTCGTGTAATAAAAATATAAAATGAATTTATCGTTTCTTATCATCTTGCCTTTGATTACAGCAATAATAATATTGTTTGTAAAAGGATTGAAACAAGTGCGTACAGTTGCATTGGCCGGTTCGTTATTGCAATTGGTTTTGGTGTTTGATCTGTTATTTCAATACCTGAAAGAAAGAGCACACAACACGGCACAAATGTTATTTCAGTACGATTACAACTGGTTCAACAGTTTAAATATTCATTATCATGTTGGGGTTGATGGTATTTCGGTTGCCATGATTTTATTAACTTCTTTTGTTGTTGTTGCAGGCGTATTGGTTTCGTGGACACAGGAAACTTTGAATAAAGAATTTTTCTTTCTGCTGATTTTTTTAAGCTTGGGTGCTTACGGATTTTTTATTTCGTTGGATTTGTTTACCATGTTCTTCTTTTTAGAAGTTGCCGTAATTCCAAAATTTTTATTGATAGGCATTTGGGGAAGCGGTAAAAAAGAATACAGTGCAATGAAATTGGCATTGATGTTAATGGGCGGCTCTGCATTAATTTTTGTTGGATTAGCGGGTTTATATTTTTTCGGTATTGCCGGAAATAATTCGTTCGACCTGTTAACTATTTCGCAGGCAAATGTTCCGATGCTGATTCAAAAAATATTTTTTCCGTTTTTATTTATTGGGTTTGGTGTATTCACGGCTTTATTTCCGTTTCATACATGGGTACCCGATGGCCACTCTTCGGCACCAACTGCAGCATCAATGTTTTTGGCGGGAATCTCAATGAAACTCGGTGGTTACGGATGTTTGCGTGTTGCAACTTATTTAATGCCCGGTGCTGCACACGAATATCAATGGATTATTATTTTATTATCAACAATTGCAATTATTTATGGCGCATTCGCTACAATGATGCAGAAAGATTTAAAATATATCAACGCATATTCTTCCATCAGTCATTGTGGTTTTGTTTTATTAGGAATTGGAATGCTGACTCGAACATCAATCAATGGCGCAGTAATGCAAATGGTTTCGCATGGATTAATGACAGCTCTTTTCTTCGCCGCCATTGGAATGGTTTACAGCAGGGCACATACCAGAATGGTAGATCAGTTAGGTGGATTATTAAAAGTAATTCCATTTATCTCAACAGTATTTGTGATCGCAGGTTTATGTAGTTTAGGATTGCCGGGCTTTAGCGGATTTGTTGCAGAGATGACTGTGTTCATGGGTTCCTGGCAAAACACCGATGGATGGTACCGATTGGCAACAATTTTATCGTGTGCATCGATTGTTGTTACTGCAGTTTATATTTTACGAGCTACCGGTAAATCAATAATGGGGCCAATTACTGATAACCATTTTGATCATTTAACTGATGCAGGATGGAATGAAAAATTTGCAGCAGCATTATTAATTGTTGCAATTGTTATAATTGGTATTGCACCCTTTTTATTGACTGATTTAATTGGCTCAGGAACAGATGCTATCATGAATAAAATTTTGGTAATTGTAAAATAACGAAAGCGATGTTGAATGATTTTTTTATATTGATGAAACAAGAATTGGTAATTACGGTTATCATTTTCATTTTACTTTTTATTAAAGTTGGAAGTAAAGATTGGAAGAATGAAAGCCTTTTAAAACTGATAAATGTTTTATTGCTGTTGAATGTTGTGTTTAGTTTTATTGGAAATCAGGAAGGTGTTTTATTTAATGAAATGTTCCGCACAAACGATTTGATTTCTTTAGAAAAAGGAATATTAAGTTTAGGTACATTCATTATTTCTCTTTCATCTTACTCATGGTTACAAAATCATAAACATGTTGCAGAGTTTTATATGTTATTGCTCTCCACATTGTTAGGAATGTTTTTAATGATTTCGGGCGGGCATTTATTAATGTTTTATTTAGGATTAGAATTATCAACCATTCCATTAGCTGCTATTGCCAACTTCGATTTAGATAAACGCAAATCATCCGAAGCCGCTTTTAAATTAATTATTTCATCGGCATTTTCTTCGGGATTATTATTATTTGGCATTTCTCTGGTATATGGCACAACAGGAACATTATTGTTTTCCGAATTGGCTCAAACTCTTAC
>DATAMD010000395.1:0-5166 GCA_036260755.1 Chitinophagaceae bacterium
CAACTATACAGAACACATTAATGAACCAATTACAGAAGGCCAAAGTTTCAGGGACAGAATTGCAACTGTTGATGAATCGGGTAAACGTAAATGGGTTTTTGCACAAAAACCACATGGCAAATTTTACAGTATCCGCAGTTGGTTAAGTTATGTGTATTTTATTGTGTTCTTTGGTTTGCCATTTGTTCAAATTGATGGAAGGCCTTTGTTTTTATTTAATGTGCCTGCTGCACGGTTTATTTTATTCGGTAAGGTTTTTTGGCCCGAAGACTTTTTCATCTTCGGGCTTACCATGGTAACGTTTGTTTTCTTTATTATTTTATTTACTGCGGCTTTCGGAAGATTATTTTGCGGCTGGGCTTGCCCGCAAACTAATTTTATGGAAATGATGTTCCGTAAAGTAGAGTTCTTTATTCTTGGTGATGCATCTGCTCAGAAACAATTAAGAAAAGCTCCGTGGACAACCAATAAGATAATAAAAGTCGGATTTAAACACATTGTATTTTATTTATTGGCATTTATTATTGCTAACTTTTTTCTTGCTTATGTTATAGGCATGAAAGAAGTAGAAAAAATTGTTACAGAACCAATAAGCCAACATAGTGTTGGCTTTACTTCGATATTAGTTTTCAGTGGAATTTTTTATGGTGTATATGCTTTCTTCAGAGAGTAGGTATGTATTGTAATTTGTCCGTACGGAAGATTGCAAAGTGTTTTATTGGATAAAAATTCAATGATCGTAGCATACGATTATAAACGTGGCGAACCACGAGGTAATTTTAAAAAACAGGCTGATGAAAATTTAGGCGATTGTATTGATTGCCATCAATGTGTAAAGGTTTGCCCTACAGGAATCGATATCCGTGATGGTGTACAAATGGAATGTGTGGGATGTACTGCCTGTATTGATGCTTGTGATACGGTGATGGATAAAATTGGTAAGCCGAGAGGTTTGGTAAGATATGCTTCCGAAAATTCGATAGCCGGCGGCGAACGCTTGCATTACACAGCAAGAATGAAACTCTACACGGCTTTATGCGCCGTGGTACTTACCTTATTAAGCATATTATTGGTTACAAGAAAAGATGTTGATGCAACCGTTATGCGCACTCCGGGAATATTATATCAGGAAAGAGGAACCGACAGTATTTCGAATTTATACAATATTAAAGTAGTTAATAAAACAATTAATGAAGTTCCGTTGTTAATTAAATTGGAAGATGGTAACGGAAAAATTGAAATTATAGGTAAACCGTATATTACTGTTGCAAAAGAAGGACAGGGTTCAGGTTCGTTTTTTGTAGTTCTTCCTAAAAACCGTATCCATAAAAGATCAACACATATTATTTTAAGCTTGTATCAGGATAATGTAAAAATAAGCGACGTAAAAACTAATTTCTTAGGGCCGATAACAGATCAGTAAACAAATAAAATATCAACTATGAACTGGGGTAATAAATTAATATTAGTGTTTATTGTATTTGCTGTGATGATGAGTGTATTGGTATATAAATCTATCAACACACATTACGATCTGGTAAGTAAAGATTATTATAAAGATGAATTACGTTATCAGGATAAGATTGATGGAATGGATAATGCTGCAAAAGTGAGCGATGTGCTTGTAACACAGGATGCCGAAAATGTAATTGTAAATTTTCCCAAGGAATTAAATAAATCTAAAGCCAAAGGCGAAGCATGGTTTTATTGCGCAACCGATGATACAAAAGATAAAAAAATCCCTTTGGAGATAGATGCAACAGGTAAACAATTCTTTTCCAAAAAAGAACTTTCGAAAACAAATTATATTTTAAAACTTAGCTGGAAAATTGATACGCTGAATTATTTTGCGGAGAAAAGAGTAATCATAAAATAATGTACTGGCAAGTAATTTTATCGGGGTTGATCTTGGGGCTTATCAGCAGCTTCCATTGTGTGGGAATGTGCGGCCCCATTGCGTTTTCATTGCCTGTTCATTATTTACCTGCAACAAAAAAATTAACCGGTATTTTATTGTACAACATTGGCAGGGTGGTAACTTATTCTTTGCTCGGATTGTTTTTTGGATATGTGGGGCGTCAGATTTTTCTTCAGGGTTTTCAACAATGGTTTTCCATTATTTTAGGATTAATAATTTTATTTGTTTTACTTCAATCCATTAGCAGTAAAAAATTCCTGCATCTTAATTTCTTTGACAGAATAAATATTCAATTACAGCAATTTATTGGAAAATATATTCAGCAAAAACAATTGTACGGAATGTTTTTAATTGGAATTGCAAACGGACTATTGCCTTGCGGAATGGTTTATTTTGCTGTTGCCGGTGCATTGGCCACAGGAAGCATTACAGGCGGCGTTGTATTTATGGCATTGTACGGATTAGGCACCATGCCGTTTATGATCCTGCTTTCTTACTTTGGTTTTATGATTAGTATTTCTGTCCGGAATACGATGAAAAAAATTGTTCCTTATTTTGTTGCAGCAATGGCTGTGCTTTTAATTCTGCGTGGAATGAATCTTGGTATTCCTTATATCAGCCCTTATTTCGAAAATACTTCAGGTAAAGCTGTCATTTGTCATTGATTGAACTACAGCGTTTGACAGCATTAACATTTCTTTCTTAAACTGTTGACATTTCATTCAGTCTTTTATAAAGATATTTGCATTGTGAAAGGCATCAAATGTTAGTGAGGCTGAATCTGATAAGAAATGTTTAACAATTGAAAATGATTTTGT
The DNA here is from genome assembly GCA_036260755.1 of Chitinophagaceae bacterium. Lineage (GTDB taxonomy): Bacteria > Bacteroidota > Bacteroidia > Chitinophagales > Chitinophagaceae > CAIQDX01. Next base: position 2,737 of record DATAMD010000395.1, read on the forward strand.
GGCAAGCCTTTTGATTAAATATAAACAGAAAGAAAGTTTTAAATTTTTCTCATAAGCAGTTAGTTTTGGTTGCGGCCCCGATTTCAATCGGGGCCAATTTTTTATAGATAATTCAAACTTGCTTTTTAAATTTTCTTCGCCACCAAAAATAAGCTGTCAAACATCCAATGCCATCTGCAATCATATCCTCAACATCACAGGTACGATTTGGAATAAAATATTTTTGAACAAATTCCATTGCAATGCCAAAAATTATTCCGCCAACGGCAATCATCAAAATCAAAGAATATTTTTTAGCAGAGTTCCTTATGGCAAAAGAGAATAAAAAACTAAGTGCAAAGAACATAAAAATATGCACAAGCTTATCGGCCTGATAAAAATCCATCCAACTGATCTGAGGAATTTTTTTGCCGGGAATTGTAAGCAAATAAAAACAAATGGCAAACCAAATGATGCCGGGAATAAATTGCAGGAAACGATTTTTCAATTAAAAGTATTTAAACAAAAATAAGGGAGTTGCTTCTTTTGCAACTTCCTTATTTATATAAAATATTTTGTACGATTTATTTTAGTGTACGAGGTTTTGATAAGCAGCAGCATCTAATAAACCTTCTATTTCTTTCGGATCAGATACTTCTAACTTAATCATCCAGCCGCCGGTATACGGATCGTTATTTACCAGCTCGGGTTGCTTTTCTAATGCTGAATTAAATTCTAAAATTTTTCCGGCAACAGGCAAAAACAAATCGCTTACTGTTTTTACGGCTTCAACGGTGCCAAAAACAGTTTCGGCAGCAAGGGTTTGGCCAACAGTGCCTATCTCAACATAAACAATATCGCCTAATTCGCTTTGTGCAAACTCGGTAATACCAACAGTTGCAATATTGCCATCGAGGCTGATCCATTCGTGATCTTTGGTGTAACGAAGGTTAGAAGGGAAATTCATTGTGATTTTATTTTTAGTTATAAATATGAAACAAATTTTATTTGCAAAGATTAATTCAATAGCCGCATTTTCATGATCACATTTTTTACAGGCCGGTTGGCCGATTGCGTTTGAACCGAAGCAATTTTATCAATCACTTCTATACCGCTTATCACTTCACCAAACACGGTATAATTCTGATCGAGAAAAGGTGTTCCGCCAATTCGCTGATAGATTTCTTTTTGCGAATTACTGTATTTAAAAGCCGGATTATTTTGTTTGATGGATTGATTATAAAGACTGTTTAATTGTGCGGTGTCCATTTTTTTTCCTTCCACAATATAAAACTGACAATTGCTGCTTGCTTTGGCCGGATTATTATCACGGGCTGCCGCCAACGCCGCTTTTTTATGAATGAAGTTTGGCCGAAACTCAGCAGCAATGCGCTCTCCCGGTGCTTCGCCCATGCCAAGCATAACACTGTCGGGTGCGTTTTTGCTTAACGGATCGCCACCCTGAATCATAAATTCTTTTATCACCCGATGAAATAATAAACTATCATAAAACCCCTGCTGCACCAGCTTAATAAAATTATCGCGGTGCAAAGGTGTTTCATTATACAACTTTGCAATCATTGTTCCGTAATTGGTTGTAATTTCTATCAAACGTTCTTTGGCTTTTGGTGTAACTATTTTTTTTGCTGCCGGTTTTACAACATGGTTTGTTGTTTTCTTTTGCACCGGTTTTATTTGTGCATCAATTGCTGTTACTGCAAAAAAACTCATCACTAAAAAAATATGCTTCATCATTCTATAATAAATAATTGCAATTAAAAATTTTGTTGCTCAAAGTAAAGCAGAATATGATCTTTTAAAAAATTTTCCTGTTCAATTAAACTTAAAACCGGTAAATCTTTTATTTGCTTAAAATGAGGCCATCCGTCTGCATCATTTCCTTCCACAACATAATAACCGCTTGGTTTTAAAACGGTGCAAACAGCAACGTGCATCAGGTCTTGTTTTTGCTCTTTCGAAATTTGTTGCTGCACAAAACCGGTTTCCTGCATACCAATTAAAAATAATACGGCCTCCACATCGGGTTTTTTGCCAAAACGCTCTGTCAGCTTAGCTTCCAGCGCCCACCATCGCTGCTGTAAATCATCTTTAATAAACATATTGGCGCAAAGATAGTATTTGAAGCGTGCCATCTTACATGCAACAATTATCTTTGCCAAAAATCGAATTGGTATGTTACAAGTGAATGTATTGCGCAATAATCCGCAATGGGTTAAAGAAAGATTGGCAGTTAAAAATTTTAAGCAATTGGAGCTGGTTGATGAAATTATTATTTTGGATGATGAACGAAAAAGAATTCAAGCTCAGTATGATAGTAAGCAATCTATAATAAACAAATCTTCCAAAGAAATTGGAAAGTTAATGGCACAAGGAAAAAAGCAGGAAGTTGATGAAATAAAAGAAGGAGTTGCAGTTTTATCTGAAGAAAAT